>NZ_CAWUDM010000069.1:0-33168 GCF_963920855.1 Nostoc sp. CCY0012
CGAGCGCTCCTTTCTTTGTCAACTACTTTTTTCTCAATTTACCATTTATTTTTTTAAGTCCTGGCAAAGTCCTTATGGAGTAAGGGTTTTAGGATATAGTATTTCTGTAAATAAACAAGAGACTAATTAAGTTGTGAGCAAGTTTGGTGTTTTGCCACCTTGGCTGGTTCTAGATCCGTTGCTGCGGGGCTGGTTATTGGAGGATATTGGTCGGGGCGATCGCACTACAAATAGCCTTTTAATAGAAGATGCAACACCTGGAACAGCTAAATGGGTAGCCAAAGCTAGTGGGGTAGTGGCTGGGTTACCAGTTGCAGCTAGGGTATTTCAGCTTTTAAATGAAAAAGTTAGTTTTGTAACGGTCGCACCTGAAGGTAGTAAATGCCAGCCAGGACAACTATTAGCGGAAATTCATGGTTCTCTAGATGCGTTGCTCATGGGAGAACGGGTAGCACTTAACTTGGTGATGCGTTTGAGTGGGATTGCTACGCTCACTAATATATATGTAGAGCAAATTGCTGATTTACCTGCTCAGTTGGTTGATACGCGCAAAACTACACCAGGGCTGAGGTTGTTAGAAAAATATGCCACTGCGGTGGGTGGGGCGATTAATCACCGCATGGGATTAGATGATGCAGTAATGATTAAGGACAATCACATTGCGGTGGCTGGAGGAATTGGAGCAGCTATTACCCGTATTCGTGGGCAGATTCCTTATCCCCTGACAATAGAGGTAGAAACGGAAAGTTTAAAACAAGTGGAGGAGGCCTTACAGCACAAGGCTGACATTATTATGTTGGATAATATGCCAAGGGAAATGATGCAAGAGGCAGTACTGTTGATTCGCCAGCAGGACAGTGGCATCAAAATTGAGGCTTCAGGAAATGTGACCTTAGAGACTATTCGTGCTGTAGCGGAGACTGGTGTTGACTATATATCTAGTAGTGCGCCGATTACTCAGTCGAAATGGTTAGATGTGAGCATGAGAATTGGTTAATTTTGGATACTTTACCAGCTTTTTTATGCAGCGATCGCCTAGTTTGATCTTCTTAAATTTAGCATCATCCTATTGCTTGTGGATGCTTATCTAACCAACTATCAATATCGCTCAGTACTTGTTGGGGAATTTCCCACGGAAACAAATGGGCAGTATTGGGATAACAATGCCACTGGGTATTTTTAAGATGACGCGCCGTTTCTAAACTCGATTCAGCTGTAATGTGACGGTCTTGTTCTCCAGCAAGTACCAAACTAGGGCAGTTAATTTGCTGTAAATCGGCCAGTCGATTGTAACCAGCCCTGAGGGCAGTATAAAGGGCGCGAGTTGCCGCAGGCGAGGTTTGTAAGTAAGCCTGTGCTGCTTCTTGAGCTATATAGTTATATGCAGTGGGCGTATGTTGTTGGATCAGATAACGAAAGAGCGATCGCTTGCCAAAAGTATCTATATTCCACTGCCAACTTGGTTGGATATAATTTAAAATCCCGGCAACGCCAGTATAAAGATTATCTTGCCAAGTAACGGCAGGATGATTTCCCCTAGGTCTGGCTGCTGTGGCCACCAAAATCAAACCAGTGACTCGCTGTGGTAGTCGCAATGCCATTTCCATTGCCAAAATACCACCCAGTGACCATCCCAATATGAGACATTTTTCAATTTCAAAGCGGTCTAGTAGTGTTTCTAAATCACTCAAATGGTCAGACATAGCAAAATTGCCATGACAGCGGCTTTTGCCATACCCACGCAAATCAGGCGCAAACGTTTGGTAGCGTTTTGATAAGTGGTTAGTAAATACTGAAAGATTACGTCCAGAACCAGGATGACCGTGTAAACCCAAAATGGGAAATCCTTGACCTTGAATGTAAACGTTGAGGTTTGCAGGTTTGGTAGAACTATCAGACATATTTGTGGAGGGAGGGAATAAAAACTGCTAAGTTAATCGACCTTCTATATATTCGCCAGCGTAGGTAATCACGCACATCTGCCTGTACGTTGCATGAATCCCAAAAGCAACACCAGTGACTTTAAAAGCAGAGTTAAATATGTTGTGACGATGACCGCGTGATGGTACTCCGTCATCAATAATTAACTGCATAATAATATCTTGGGCTGTGCTAGAACCATAGCTAATGTTCTCGCCTGCGGTAATTTGCCATTTCCCGTAACGATTGAGGCGAGTGAAGGGATCACTGCCATCGCTACCATTATGACCTGTAATGCCCTTTGCACCTTGGTCTTTGACGTGATCTCTAGCACCTAAAGACATACCATGAGATACATTTAATGCTCCCACGTGAGGGACTGACTTGAGAAAGGCGATCGCCTCATCAACTGCTGTCACGCCTTCTTGTGTTTGCAAATAAACATAATCGGATATTCTGACTTGTTGTCCTTGGAATTGCTGTTTCCAATGTTCCAGGATTGGTAGGTATGCCACAGGACTCATTCGTACTATGTTCATTTCCAATATCACTTGTTTTTCCAACGGCGAGAGGATATTCATCTGTGGTAAATTTTCAGTACCCGTTTGAAAAAACGTTGGTAATAATTTCCCAAAATTCATCGATAACCTCACAAGTTGGTAGCAAACAGCCAATATATATAGACTCCACAGGAGGGATAACAGTTTTCAGAAGTATGGTGACTGATGATTGTGTTCTCAAGGTAATCATGGACAATTCAGTGCGATCACTATGAAGTGCGATCGCAATCAGCTACAAACTAAAAAAAATAAAAATATCACATTTGATCCATAACAGTAAAATTACCAACTTTAAATCATTCTTGTGCGAGAAAAAATAAATATCCGTCGTGGGCTTTTTAACTTAAATTCTGTAAAATCGAAGTCTAAATTACAAAATCAAAAATTGTGTGATGCGTTGGCTCAAATTACTCCCGATATTGCTAAGTTTTACGCTCATAAGCTGCTCTATGCAGACAACAGCTAAATCTCTCACTAACAATCCCAACTCCCAAGCTCAAACGCCAGTAAATGCTGGTCAAGTATTACCTATTTCTGCGGTAGCAACTGTGACTAATGGGACAAAAATTCAACTAGAAGTGGCACGTACACCAGAACAGCAGGCAAAGGGCTTGATGTATAGACCTGCATTACCTGATAACCGCGGGATGCTATTTAAGTTTCCGACGGCACAACCAGTGAGCTTCTGGATGAAAAATGTCCCAGTGCCTTTGGATATGGTTTTTTTGCAAAACGGTGTTGTGAAGTACATTCAGGCTGCTGCACCTCCTTGTAAAAGTCAGCCTTGCCCCACTTATGGGCCAAATGTACCCATTGACATGGTGATGGAATTGCGTTCTGGACGAGCTGCCGAATTAAATTTACAAGATGGGGATCGTGTCAGAATTGAATTCTTAGACAGGGGAAATATACCTAAATAAACAGGCTTTAGCTTTTTCCCGTAAGCTTCGGCAAATCCTGAATTAATGAGGTTTTTGTAAAAAAACTATCAAGTAGGTATAAAAAAGTAAATTGTACAGCTACTATTTATGATGATGCCAAGCATAGTAAAATCTGCTGTTTCAAGGTACAATCACATCTCAACAGATTAGTTCTCAAAAATATTCCTTTTGGCGTAAGTGTAAACGGACGCTCATAGGGGAGTATTAGCTATGGCATCTTTGTTACCAAATGTGTAATTAAATAAAAACCATCGTAAAAAAGATGAAATCAATTTGCCCTGAGTAGTGTGTATCTGAAAGATTGGCGCAAACATGGGGTGTTTCAAAGTTAAAATTTTCCAGTTTTATCAATGAAAACAGTCTGTTTGAGAAATTTTCGCCAAATTTGTGGGAGTGTTTATCCGGTAATTACCAGTTACCCATGAAATATTAGCTGCGGACTACTGAAAAATGGTAAACCATACGACAATACATTTATTGCAAGGAGGTGAGTTACAAATGTCACCAACAACTTATTCTCGATTGATTCATTTTTTACAGGAAGATTTGTCAATTTCTTCGGCTTCACTTGCTGTGGCCCTACGGCATCGGGAGCAAGATCCAGGGCCGTTACCAATGATTCTTTGGCAATATGGCTTGATTACTTTAGAACAATTGGAAAAAATTTATGATTGGCTGGAAACGGCATAAATATTTTTGGACATAGAGCCTCTAGCACTCTATGGCTAAAGACAAATGCTTTGATTACAGGACACAAGAATAAAGTTAGTAGATCAGCTTTTGGACAGTCCAGTTGTTAGAGTCGTTGTTCCCCATTTGTAGAAGTAATAAGTACTCGTGCAGGAGACTTGAGATATGTCACGTCCACTCTGCCTTACATTAAGGCTGGTAAATCAGAGAATTGACTGTTCTGTTTCTACTCATTTAAAGACAAATCAAGAGAGCGAGTTACTTAATTAACTCGCTCTTTTAATTTAGATAGCCATTGCTTGCCAGATCCGGTTAGCTGAACTAAGCCTTTTTATCCCACATTCCGCACCCCCCGGTGTCACAATCGGTAATTTCGTATTTTTGAATTCATTTTAGGATGTTTTTTATACAAAAAGGTCGAAATCTTAGGTGGCGATCGCTAATCCCAAACCCCCAAACGACCATTTTTCGTTGTGTGACAGTTTAGGGTGCGGAAGATGGGTTTTATAAGTACTCATGACTGATTAAAAACTTTAGCTGCTGCCGCTACACCAGCACCTGGAGCAAAGTTGTCATGACCAAGTTCACCCAGAATAACTTCTAAGGATGCTATACAGCTCAGAATATCGCGATCGCTCACAAAGCCCAAGTGACCAATGCGGAAAATTTTGTTTTTCAAATGGTCTTGTCCGCCTGCTAAGGCAATATCAAAACGCTTGTTCATCAACGAGCGAATTTTATCGGCTTCAATACCTTGGGGGGCTACAGCTGTAATTGCTGGGCTGGCATAATCATCTGAGCCGAATAGTGGTAAATTCAAACCTTTAATAGCGGCGCGGGTAGCATTTTTGTGTCGTTGGTGTCTGGAAAATATCGACTCTAAGCCTTCATTTTTCATCATCCGGAGTGTGGTGTGTAAGGACACAATCAAGTTCACGGGTGGAGTAAATGGAGTAGTGTTTTTGGCTGTAGATTTGCGATATTTACCTAAATCTAGATAATATTTTGGTAATTTAGCAGTTTTGTAAGCTTCCCAAGCCTTGGGGCTGACACAGACAAATCCTAGTCCAGGGGGAATCATGTAGCCTTTTTGGGAACCAGAGGCGACTACATCTAAGCCCCAATCATCTATGGGCAAATTAAATGCACCCAAACTTGTCACTGCATCCACAATAATCAACGCTTCACCATGTTCTTTCACAAGGCGGTTGATGGTTTCTAGGTCGTTTAACACCCCAGTTGATGTTTCGCTATGGGTAATGATGACGGCTTTGATTTGCTTTTGAGTATCTGCTTGAAGTTTTTCGGCAAACACGGCTGTATCTAAAGGTTTACCCCATTCAGCAGTAATGGCTTCGACATTTAAACCGTATGCTTGACCGATTTCTACCCAGCGTTCGCCAAACTTACCATTAGAACCAACTAAAATGCGATCGCCTGGAGACAGAAAATTAATAATGCCGGCTTCTACTGCACCTGTCCCGCTGACATTGAGCATCAGTACATCATTTTGAGTTTGATGCAACCATTTGAGGTTTTCTGTCACCTCCGCCATGATGTTGCTAAACTCACTGGTGCGGTGTCCAATGGGGTGCTTGGCTAATGCCAGTAAAGCGGCTTCTGGCACTGGTGTAGGGCCAGGAATCATGAGCATCAGCTTATCTTCCATGTGTGTGTCCTAAAATTCAATAAAAGTTAAAAGTTCTAGGGGATAGTTAAATTCTGATGGCAAATTTTAGATATTTACCTGCATATACATCCAAGGTAGTGGCGTATTCTCCAAATTCTTAGTAGAAGTATCATTTAAATGCTGGTCAACTTGACCTTTACAACTTGTAGATACTGCGACTAATCTGAAACTTTGGTTTTAGCAGACGCTTGACACCTAAAGGATGTCTGATTGTAGAGTAGCGACTTTGTAAGCTAATGGGAACGGGACATTAAGTTTTTCACCCAGTTTGTCTAAGTTCTTTAGTGGAGCTTATTTAGAATCTCACAAATTGGGGTACAGGTACAATGAGTTATCAAATTTTCTCCCGTCCCAGTTATCAGGACGGGGATAGGGGCGAGTTGGGTATAGAGAAATAGGACACCCTGTAATGCTAATAGATGAAGCTGATAGGATTGTTTAGCTGTCTGTGTCAATCGGAGGCACCGACTTGACCTACATGATGGTTAATCGACCAACGGTGATCTATTCCTACAGAAGAACAGTGGCAATTCTCTTCTAGTTGTTTTTGTTGGACTGCTGCTTTACGTAAAGTAATAATTAGCTGATTTACCTGATGCCGCAAATCAGGATTTTGACTGACGGCTGACATAGTTTGTCTTTCTAAGAGTTGAAGTAAAAGTTCGTAGTGGATCGGCGAAGGTAAAGGAATTTGCTCCATGTAGTTAATACAAGATTTCAAATGGGGATGTTGTACGAATTAGAATTTAGTCTCTTGCCAAAATTGTTACACAATAAGTCAGTGTTTGGTTAGAGCTTTGGTGTACCGGGAGATGAAGATTCAGAGAAGAGGCTAGCGATCGCCTGTTGGGGATCTGGTTGTTTCACTAAAGATTCTCCGATCAGCACAGCACTGACTCCTGCTTGTTTTACTAGGTACAAATCATCTGGAGTATGTAATCCTGATTCACTCACCACTAAAATATTGCGTTCCTGTAATTGACTACCTCGCGCTGCTAGTAAATCACAGGTGGTTTGGAGGTCAACCGAGAAGTCTTCTAAATTACGATTATTTATTCCTACCAAAAATTCACCCTCTAAAGTTAGTACACGGTCAAGTTCTGCTAAACTGTGGACTTCAATTAAAGCTGTCATTTTCAGGGCATTCACAATTTTGAGAAAATATTGTAAATCTTGATTACTCAGGATTGCGGCAATTAACAAAATGGCATCTGCACCCTGAATCCGAGCTAAGTACATTTGGTAAGGGTAGATAATAAAATCCTTACACAGTAAAGGTAAATTTACGGCAGCACGAACCTTAGCTAAGTTATCAAAACCACCTTGAAAAAACTTGACATCTGTCAAAACTGAAAGGCAACTAGCACCACCTTGTTGATAAGACAAAGCGATCGCTAC
Source organism: Nostoc sp. CCY0012 (assembly GCF_963920855.1). Taxonomy (NCBI): domain Bacteria; kingdom Bacillati; phylum Cyanobacteriota; class Cyanophyceae; order Nostocales; family Nostocaceae; genus Nostoc; species Nostoc sp. CCY0012. The sequence goes on from NZ_CAWUDM010000069.1 coordinate 7,200, forward strand.
TGGGTCAAAATCTTCTCGTAATACTCCCTTACTGGGGGAAGCTTTTTTGACTTCAGCAATCAATGCTGGATTAGTCTTACCTTGCTTTAAGGCTGCAATAAAATCACGCGTAGGCGGTGCTGTCATTGCCTGCTTTTGCAATTCTCGCAAAGGCCGCCTTTCCCGCATTTGCTCAACTTCTATTTCCTTATGCCAAACGATTTCTTCCAAGATGTTATTGGGTTCTGAATCTGGCAAAGCAGATTGGTAGCGTAAGAAGGAGACATTAATAGTTGTGGTTGTGGAACGGCGGCGGATTTGCATGGTGGGGGTTAGAGGCTAGGGACTAGGGCTAGGGGTTAGGGGCTAGAGGCTAGGAAGTTTTTCACCCCTGCACCTCTACTCCCTACGCTTTAAACAACAGCTCGTTTATAAGCTTCATCCAGCACTTCAGAAAGTGTCGGGTGGGCGTGGACTAAATGAGCGAGGTTTTGTACAGATTGACGGTTGGCGATGGCCGCTGATGCTTCATGAATTAAGTCTGCGGCGTGCATTCCGAAGATATGGACACCCAGAACTTCACCAGTATCTTGGCGATAAATTACTTTTGCTATGCCGTCGGCTTCGTTTTCGGCTAGGGCTTTGGAATTACCTTTGAAGTAACTTCGGCTGGTGGCTATTGTAAATCCTTCAGTTTGTCCCAATTCTTTGGCTGCTGTTTCTGTTAAGCCTACATAGCTGACTTCTGGGTGGGTAAATGCGGCTGCGGGTATACTGCGATAGTCAACAACGCGCGATCGCCCGACGATATTTTCTACAGCGATGATACCTTGAGCAGAAGCGGCGTGTGCCAGCATCATTTTGCCGTTGGCGTCACCAATTGCCCATACATGGGGTACTGGTTCTCCGGCTGAAAGTACTGCCATGCGATCGTCTACGGGAATAAAGTTCCGTCGGTCTAGTTCTACACCTATAGATTCTAAACCTAGGTTTTTTGTGGCTGGGATGCGTCCTGTGGCAACTAAACAAGCATCCACTTCGATGACATCTAGATCTTCTTTAGTTTTGAAATCTGCTAATTCAATTACCACTGGTGAACCAGGAATAACTTTTTTAGCGTATATGCCTACTTTAGTTTCGATGTCGCGGGGGGTAATTAATACTCGTTCTGCTAATTTGGCAATATCGCGGTCAAATCCTGGCATCAATTGGTCTAGGGCTTCAATCATGGTAATTTCACAGCCCAAAGCCGAGTAAACATCGGAAAATTCTAAGCCGATGTAACCACTGCCAATAATTGCTACCCATTCTGGCAGAGATTCTAATTTCACGCCTTGGTCGCTGGTAAAGACGGTTTTGCCGTCTACTTCAATGCCTGGAGGGACAAAGGGTATTGAACCTGGGGAAAGGATAATGTCTTTGGCTGTGATGGGTTTTTCACCGCCATCACCTGTGACAGTAATTTTCTGTGTGCCAGCAATTTTTCCCCAACCCCTAATGATATCAACGCCTAGACGCTTGAGGCTATTGGTTAAGTCGCCTTGAATTTTCGATACTAGATTGCCGGCATGATCGGCGATCGCTTGCCGATCAAACTCCACATTACCGACTTGAATTCCCAAGGACTTGAGGTGGTGGGCATTACGTAACTCCCGCACACGTCCTGATGCTGCTAGCAGCGCTTTAGATGGAATGCAGCCCCGATTAACACAGGTTCCTCCCATGTCGGCTGCTTCGATAATCGCTGTTTTTAGACCGCAGCTGACGGCGTGTAGGGCTGCTCCATGTCCGCCTACACCCGCGCCTATAATGACTAAATCGTAATCAAATCCATGACTCACGTTAGTTTCCCCGTGTGCTTCGCCTATTTATTCTCAACTTGACAGACAATCTAGGCAACCCCTTGATAGTGCGGGTATTGCTAGACCAAAATTAAATATTATGCTTTACGCTCGCAGGCGAAGTTGTTTATTTTTTACTATTCTAATAAAAAATATGTACCAAATTTTATTTTATACCTAATTTTGTCAATTACTCTTGAATGCATCAAGGGTATTTTCATAACAATTTGTCAATGGTTATATCTTTAATGTGGAATGTAAAGTTTTCACCTTGATCGTCGAGTCATTTCAAATAATTGTTGAGCATTTTGACCTAAAAAAGCATCAAAAATTGCTGGTTTTCCTAGTTCAGTTTCTACTATATAGCGCTGGGCAATTTCATAATAGGCATAAGTCCAAGGAATTTGGATTTCTTTACTATTGCTATCATCGAGGACAGTTATCATTTCTGTAACTGCTTGAGTAGCTGTTTGACGCAATCCACAGGTAATATCGCCTTCTATTTCTGCTTTCATGGGTACGCCCAAATTAGCTAAACCACGGGCAGTAGTATCTATATCTGTGTATTTTGGTGTGTTTTGACGATTCACATAGCCTGTAAAGTGGTTCACAGCATAACCATGTAACAGCACCCAAGCACCATACTGACTCACTTGATTCACCGCTTCCACAACTGAACGCCGGGGAGGTTGCCAAGGGCGGGTAAAGATTTGTTGGAGTTGTGGAGCCAGACTTGAATCGCTTGTTTCACATTGTTTAATTAGTGTTCGGGGAGAAGTGAGTTCATGGGAAATAGAAGCAACTGTTTGATAAATTAGTTGGGCAATATTACCAGGTAACTCATCTACAATTAATTCACTAATAAAAAGTTTAGGCAAGTCCAATTCTGCTTGCTGATGTCTATAATAACGCGCATAAAGATGAGTAGCCGCGAAAGTATATTCTCCAGCTACCACGTAACCCAATGCTTCAGCTATTTGTCCTAAGTATTCAATACCTAAACTAATGTGTCCCTGTGGACTATCGACTAATAAACGCAAAGAGCGAAAGGCAATATGGTCGTTAGCGACAGTTCCCCCCGCATTCGTAATCATTTGTTCATAGGTGCGAGCATAGTTGACTCTGGCACTGTATTCTTGCCAAAGTAATGAGTAGAGATGAATAGCAATTTCGGTATTCATAATTAGTAGGGATTAATATAGTTTCAAATATTAAGTTTTTGTTTTCCCTATTTTGATAACATTTTCACAAAGCTATTGCAAATAATACTTTGCCCTACATCTCTACTAACAAAAGATAGGGTTTAGGTTTTTTTACTCAGATCAACCAAAGATTAAAGGCAGGATTTAATGTAATAACCCAATCATGTGCAGCAACCCTTGACCGGTAACTAATTCGATGATTAAGGCAATAAAGCCCAACATAGCAATCCGACCGTTCCAAACTTCAGCACTAGTCGTCATACCCCATTCCCAGTTTTCTTGGGGGTACATCTTGACCATTTTTTTGATTTGGGCAGCTTGGGAAAGCTGGAAATTGGGTTTTTTCAGCGCATCAAGCACCAAATTTGCTAATGCTTGAATAAATATCGGATGGGTGTTGGGAGCAGATGCGCGACGGAAGTTATGGATTCCGGATTCTTCTGCTATTTCCCGATATTCAATATCGATTTCTTGTAATGTTTCAATGTGTTCTGAAACAAAACTGATAGGTACGACTACTAAATCTTTTACGCCTTTTGCACCTAGTTCTTTGAGTGCATCTTCGGTGTAGGGTTGGAGCCATTCTACGGGGCCCACACGACTTTGGTAAGCTAAAGTATGCTCATTGGGTCGATTGAGGGTCTGCATAATTAAAGCAGTACATTCTTCAATTTCCTGCTGATAAGGGTCTCCTGCTTCTTCCACATAGCTTTTGGGAACACCATGAGCGCTGAAGAAGATGTGCGCCTCATTGGGATTGGGATATTGATCGAGTTCTTGAGCGATGAGTTCTGCCATTGCCTGGAGATAACCTGGTTCTTTGTACCAAGATGGAATGACAGTATAATCAATGGGCTGAAGTTCAGGATTTTCTTGCCAAAGTTTTTCTAACAGTCGAAAGCTAGAACCACTAGTACTAATGGAAAATTGGGGGTACAGTGGCAGAATTACTAGATGTTCAATATTATCTTGAGTAATTTGAGCGATCGCTTCTTCTGTATAGGGATGCCAATAACGCATTCCCACATAGATATTGGCTTCTTGTCCTAAATTACTTAATTGTTCTTTGAGGGCTTCTCCTTGCGCTTCTGTGATTCGCCGTAGTGGCGAACCGCCACCGATTTGCTTATAGTTTTTTTGAGAGGTTTTAACTCTCCGTGAGGCAATAAACCAGGCTAAGGGTTTTTGCAACCAGCGAAATGGTAGGCGAATAATTTCCGGATCGGAAAATAGGTTATACAAAAACGGCCCGACATCCTCTAGCTTATCGGGGCCACCGAGATTGAGTAATAAGACGCCTACACGACTCATAGCAGTTACTTTCCCCCAATCTTTTCAGGTTTTTTACTAATGTTAACAATATATCTTTATTAAATATAAAGCTTTATAGTCAGGAAAGATGAAATGGCAACAATTTTCAGGACTTAAAGTTACCGATATCAGTCCCTGGATCATGCGATCGCGCAATTAACAGCCTTAACTGTAAATTGTGAAGTCCATTTACGACCTCTAACTTTACAAAACTTAATCATTAATTCTCAGGATCAGGTCTAAGACTTATTTTTGATGCCAAATCGATCACCATTTTTGTGCAGATGCAGGCAATCTTAAATGCACAATTTCTATATAGGTATATTTAGTCAAGACTTACGCAAAAATCACCAAAAACCTTAATTTATGGAACCGCCAAGACGCCCGCGCGCAGCGATGCCCGTAAGGGCTGTAGAACGCCAAGAATCCATAGAGTGTGCGTAAGTCCTATTAGTTTCTGGAAATAATACAGGATGAATAGCGAGACATTGATAAATTTGCCTCGCCAACGTTGTTTTACCAGCACCACTGGCTACGACTACACATATTCGCTGCGTTGATTCTCTGCGCTCTCCTTATCTCTGTGGTATGCGGATATCCTTGATGTAGTTAGGGGAGCAGGCTTCGCTGTGAGCGTCAGCCGTTAGCGTAGCTTCCCGAAGGGTACGGGCGCAGGGAGAAGACAACAAATATTATTTGCGTAAATTGGATAATCTATTCTTTGAAAGTCCCTCAAGTAGTGTATTCGGCGTTAATCTTCACATAGTCATAACTCAAGTCACAACCCCAGGCTTTACCAAAACCATGACCATTGCCAACATTAACGGCAATAATCACTGGATTATCAATTCGTTGAGCCTGAATAATACTTCTATCAACAGACAAGTCATTACTATGATTAGTGGCCACAAAATTTTGAGGTAAAGAAGATTCAGCCGCAATTTTTTTCAAATATGCACTTGCCGCTGCCCGATCAAAGGATAAAGGTTGACCATTTTCTAACAGTAAAAAATCTCCTAACTTAATTTGCAGGTTATCTTGCTCAAAAAGTACACCTGCGCGTCCAGCAGCAGCCGCAATCCTTCCCCAATTAGGGTCACGTCCAAAAATTGCAGACTTCACTAAAGATGAACCTGCAATGGTTTTAGCGATTTGACGAGCGGAAACTTCATCCTGAGTTCCAGTTACTTGCACTTCAATTAAGCAGGTTGCACCTTCGCCATCACGAGCGATCGCCTTGGCCAAATGCTGACATACTGCTGTTAACATGGCTTCTAATTTCTCGGCTTCTGTCCCCATTTCCGTAATTGCCGGGGTGCGAGATTGACCATTAGCCAGGGCGATTAAACTATCATTGGTGCTGGTATCACCATCAACGGTAATGGAATTGAAACTTTTATCAGCTGCTCTACTTAACATCTGTTGCCACAAATGAGAGGAAACTGCGGCATCACAAGTCACAAATGCCAGCATAGTCGCCATGTTGGGATGAATCATCCCTGAACCTTTGGCAATACCACCAATGCGGACTGGGCGATCGCCTATCGTTGTCTCTAAAGCAATAGATTTTGTCACCAAGTCTGTGGTGATAATTGCCCCAGCCGCCGCATCTGAAGCGGTTTCCGAGAGTGCTGCTACTAGTTTGGGAATGCCACTACGTAAAGCATCCATTTTGATGCGTTGACCAATCACGCCAGTAGAAGCTAACAAAATAGAGTCAGGGGAAATACTCAACTCCTGCGCTAATAATTCGGCACTTTCTTGAGCATCACGAACACCTTGGATACCTGTGGAGGCGTTGGCTTGTCCGGCATTACAGAGAATCGCACGAGCGCTATGTTTGGCTTGCAAGCGTTGGCGACAATAATCTACACAGGCGGCTTTAACTTGGCTAGTGGTAAATACACCAGCTGCGATCGCCTCTGCTTCTGACCAAATTAATGCTAAATCAGGTAATCCTGAAGGTTTGAGTCCTGCTGTGATTCCCGCCGCCCGATATCCTCTAGGAGCTGTCACTCCACCTGTAATTTCTTGCCAGTCTGCCATTTTTATTTTCCCCACAACTTTGAGCTGCTCGACTGGCGATTATACCAAGTCTTTACTCATTAATTAGTGGTTAGTTTTTAGTTATTCATAACTACTGGCTGGAGTGTGAGAAAGCAGGGGGGCAGGGGGCAAGGGGGCAGGGGAGAAAAATCACCCACAAGGAGGAGCCATTGAGCTATCGCCCACAATCCCACTCGGCTTTAAACCTTATCTTTTGGTAAAAATACTTTGCATGAAATAAGGAGAGCCACATGGGCAGCTCTCCAGATCATCAGGGTGCATCTACTTAGCACAGTATAGCATTTTTGCCATGAGGAGTAATACCCATTATTTATTTTTTTGTATAAATATTGTTAAGAAATTTCCCGGTCATTACTTAAGTTACATCCTACCTGGAAGTGATCGCCATCGGAGGCGGTGAAGATTTGCTGACAGAGGGTAGTTAAAATATTAATCAGGCGATCGTTCACTTCTACTTTTGTCAACCCAGATATACCTACCACAAATTCCCCATGATCCCAATAGCCTAAAACTTCGCCACTACGAAATGCTGATTGAAACAGGTTACTCCTCCTTTGCAACACCTGATTGCCAGTTACAGAGACATAATGAGTAGTAAGAGACTTTAACAATACACTCGCTAAAACATCTTCATCCTCAATTAGCAAGATTCTCATTCGACCCATCCAACTGCAAGCTGCAATATAAATTCAGGTTAAATTTTTGCAGGAAATCTTTACTAATCACAAAACTATGCTGAAATAAATTTCACATTACCCTATATAAATTGCTCACATATTCTTCCACAAGTCCTACAGGTAATATTCATTTGTATTCATAAAAGATTATGTTAAAAATCAAGTTCATCATAAAAATAAGTACATAGAGATATAGATAGCATTTTAACTAATGCTATCATAATAATCTATCGATTAAATACTGGATTTTTAAGTATGACTTTAGTTATAGAATCTACTCTAAGACCCTTAAAAGACTACGCTTATGAGGGTATTGAAAAACATCTACATAAAACTTTAAAATGGGAGAAACCAGTCAAGAAAGATGAAGATACGGAAGCGTTACATCAAATGCGAGTCGGGATGCGACGCTTGCGTACAGCAATTAGCAGGTTTGATATTGCACTAAATTTGCCGAAGCCAGCTAGCGATAAAAAAATTGGTAAAATTGCTCGTTGTCTTGGTAAACTAAGAGACTTAGATGTCCTAAAAGAAACCCTAGAAACTAATTATCAGCCACATTTACCCCCCAAAGAACAGGAAGCCCTAAAACCCGCTTTCGATGCTTTAGCGAAACAGCGAAAAGATGCCTTTTCTAAAGTGCAGACAGTATTAAAAGATGAAGATTATAAATCTCTTAAAGATGCATTATCAGAATGGCTAGAAGAACCTAATTACCGACCATTAGCATCTCTACCTATTCAACAAGTTCTCCCTGATTTGCTATTACCTGAAGTGAGTAAATTTTTACTCCATCCAGGCTGGTTAGTGGGAACCAAAGTAGGAGATTCAGAAGTAAAAATTTGTACCACTTGGCAAAAAAAACGCATAGAAAAAGAGTTGATCAATAAAGGCGAAAGTCTGCATGATTTGCGTAAACAAGCCAAACGCGTACGCTACCAAATGGAGTTATTTACTGAATTATATGGCGAATCTTATAAAGCCTATATTGAAGAGGTAAAAAGCATCCAAGAAATCTTGGGCAATATGCAAGATAGTGTGGTTATGGATGAGTGGCTTGTGGATATATTCAAGTCAGATTTCCACACAGCTTTGCCGACCTTAACTAATTTGTTAAAGGAAAATCGTTATGAATCCTGGAAGCAGTGGCAACCTTTGCAAGAGCGCTATTTAAAATCGGAAAACAGACATAATTTTCATTTAACAATACTGCATCCCATGCAAGAAAGCTCTTTATCAAGCAATGATCATAGCGATGAACAGAAAAACTAAAATACCCTTCAAGCACAAGGCATGAGGGGACTGGGTTCTATTCTGTATCCATCTGTCTAGAAAAGTTTCTATGGCGGAGAACCCGCCTACAGAAATTTTCGCTGCCAGTGCAGTCTTGAAATTTTACTCCATGAGCAACTGGCGTGCATTTTTAAATAAAGGTCAAGCTAGCCAATTAATCTTTGCCAAGTTGCTGGGCCGACAATTCCATCGGCAAGTAAGCCGTTTTGCCTTTGATATGCCCTAATAGCTGCTTCTGTCATAGGCCCGTATACACCATCAACAGTAGCACCTACACGGTATTGTAAATATCTAACAACTGGGCCCCCAGCATGGTTGGGCCTAACTATGCGTTTGGCTAAAATTAGATTAATAGCATTCCATGTGTTTGTATCTGCAACCCCAGTAGGTGAAATCCCGGCAATATTTTGAAAATTGACAATTGCAGAGTTAGTTGCTGGCCCCATCATGTTATCTGCGACTAAAGCCCTACCATTTCTATCAGTTATTTTTAATTGGTTTAAGACTCTTTGTAGCCTGAGGACGGATGTATCTGTATTCATCTCTTCATCAGGCACTGCATTCACAGGAGTGCTAGGTACTTGACCCGTTAAACCCTTGACAATGGCATTAGCGGTTGCCTCCGGTTCATAAATATTCATATCTCTTGGTGAATCCACGAAGCAGCATTCCACCAGAATTGCAGGCATATTAGTATTTCTGAGGACATATAAGTGGGAACCACTCTTAACCCCACGATTAAAAAAACCTAATCTGACAATTTCATTTAAAACTGGTTGAGCAATTCTTCTGCCATTATCACTAGCGGCAAATACTTCCGCACCATTAGCTTGCCCATTAAAAGCATTAAAGTGTATGGAAACAAAAACCTCTACTCTGTTGGTATTGGCCGTATTCACTCTTTGCAACAGTGAATTGGTGACGGAAGTAGATCTTGCGGGCCGGCAAGGGATGACTTCATGGCCTAAAGCTCTGAGCTTAGACATAACCCTATTGCCTACGTCTAAAGTTAAACGATCTTCAATTTTTATCCCTACAGCGCCAGTGTCTGGGGGAGAATTATGTCCAATATCAATTCCATATTTCATTTGCTGATCCTCTACTTATTTTTTTTCAACCCTTTACTGTTCTTCAGGTTATATATAGTAAATTTAGTTTCTTACTGTTAAAGCAACCTGATAAACATATTGTCTGTGATAAAATATAATCTATAGAATCGATTTTGTACCAAAAAATTTAATTTACATATATTTTTTAATATTACTATAGCATTTTTAAAAAGCTTTATTTTAGAGATATATCACCTCTAATCCTTTAGGATAACTGATATTTGTCTAAAGTAAATAGGTATTCCATATTTTCTGAATATCGGAAAAAGAGTTTTTCTAACATCATTTAAATAATAACGCCTCATGAAAGCAGATAACAATAATAAATTTACCTAATTCTAGACCCATAATAAATTTGCATGGACCAGAAGTATTGAAGAATTGCCAATCTAAAATTCCAAATAGTATGACTTCTTACCCTTAAAAGAATAAATTTAAACCCTAAATTTGAGGATTAACAGGTCATATATATAGTAGTCGGCTTTTATTTTTGATAGCTTGTTTGGGGTAAGCAGGCAATAGGCAAAGCTATTGGAGTTGTACTGAGTTTCTAAGTACATGGCGCAGGCTATGCCAACAAAAACCAAATGGGATTGCTATGCGTGCATTACATCTTAACTGTTGGCAGAGGCCAACCCATGCTTTGCTTCCCCATTAAAAGCATCAAGCATTCTCTCTCGCCAACAATTGGGGCTAAAGCGCCACTTTTGCTCATCTCCCTGTACAGTCTCATTTGTGTCACTTTCATCATTGAAGTTTTCAACTACCGCAGCTGATGCGAAACAACTGCGGAATACGACGTTATCTATGTTAATCGATTACATAATGTATACTGGTTGCCATCAAGCATTGATGTTTGAAATCTCACCAAGATGAAATATATAGTATTGGTGTTGCTCTTGATGCTCTCTAACGCAGTAGCACTACCAGCCACGGCATCTGTATGCCGTAATTATCATGGTCAACAGATTTATATTCTTAGTATCAATCGCAGTGCTAAAAATTATTGGGAATATAGGGCAGTGGTCAGTGTAAATAAAGTAAAAATACCGTTGGCAGTTTACAACTGTCGCCAGCAGGTGAGGATTCAACAAGACGGCAATATTGTAGAATTTGCTCAAAACGGCCCTGGGAAGCTGATATGCAGTTTTTTCCAGAAGTTGTAAGTTAATCTAAAGCATCAAGAATTTTATTGAAACTATAAACAGAATTGTCTGGAACTGGTGGAAATAGTTGTGGTATCGGTTCTAGACAGGCACTAATGTTCTGCTTGATTTCCCACTCATTGGCGGTTATGTGCAAGTCAAAATCCAGCCGCTGTAACGCTTGTGATTGCGCCTCAAAACTACTGTTTGCCATTGGTATGCCCTTGCCAGTAGTGTTTCATGAATTGTTGTCTCCTTTAAATCTCTGGCCAACTGGGAAAAGATAGCTAATTTGAAAAATTTTTTCTAGTTTTCCGGAATGGACTTAACTCAGGTGGTATTACTTAACAGTACAGCGCTTTATACAGAACTTCTATAACTACACTTTCGGGGAATATATCCCCACTGCATTTATCAAAAGCCCGGCCATAACGGTCGGGCTTTTGACTGCCATAGCTTTCTTTAGGGGGAAACACTGTACCCCTAGTTTTCAGTAAATTAGCAATAAACTATCAAAGAGGCAGTTATGACTTTTGTGAAACCGTCAGTTGAGGATTTAGTGCTAGTTACTGGTGCTACTGGTGGCGTGGGACAACTTGTGGTGGGAAAGTTACTGGAAAAAAACTTGCCCGTTCGGGTGCTGACACGCAATGCGGTAAAAGCGCAAAAGATGTTTAATCACAAAGTGGAAATTGCTGTTGGTGATATCCGCGATGCTAATACACTGGCCGCAGCTATGCAGGATATCACGTACATCATTTGTTGTACTGGAACTACTGCCTTTCCTTCTGCAAGATGGGAGTTTGACCCAGAACCTAACTTGATGGAATGGGGAAAAATTTTTTTAGACTCTGAGTATAGAAATGCCACAGCCAAGAATAGCCCAGCAAAAGTAGATGCTGAAGGTGTAAGTAACTTAGTAGCTGTGGCACCTCCCCATGTGAAGCGGTTTGTTTTTGTGTCTTCCTGTGGAGTTATTCGCAAAGATCAGCTGCCTTTTAGTGTTCTTAATGGTTTCGGTGTGCTTGATGCCAAACAGAAGGGAGAGGAAGCCATCATTGATGCGGGATTGCCCTATACAATTATTCGTCCGGGACGTTTAATTGATGGCCCCTATACTTCTTACGATCTCAATACCTTACTACAGGCAACAAGTGGGGGTAAGCAGGGTATAGTCGTGGGTACAGGTGACACGCTATTTAGTGACGCCAGCCGAATTGATGTGGCAGCTGCTTGTGTAGAATCTCTTTTTTACCCATCGACGGTAGAGCAAACTTTTGAGTTGGTTAATAAAGGAGTCAGACAACCTGTGATTGACTGGGAAAAACTTTTCTCTCAACTTGATTAAGCAAGCGATCGCTATTTTAAAAATGCATAATTTAGTTTTTATGCTATAATCCTCGGATGGTTTGCAAAGTCCGCCCCTAGTTTTTGGGTTTATTCCCAAATGGGGCGGTGTTTCTTTTTGTCAGCAACTTAGATATTGAAATCCGTAAATAAGGTGATTTTGTTATTGGTTGTATAGTATTTTTGGTGCAAGTCCGTCTAAAAATATCAACCAATGAAACAGCTCTTCAATCAAATATTTAGGATAAAAAAATACCTGATTAGCCTAGCTTTGCCATTGCTGATGGTAATTCTGGGTTCTTGTGTATTGTCTGCACCTGCGTTAGCTACGGGTGTGTATCAAATACCAGATTTGACAACAAAAGACCCCCAATGGGTTATCGACCAAGGTGAAGTTATCAGCCGCATCAATGAAGGTAAAATTAGTAGCACCTTTGAGGATTTGGCCAAGCAAACTGGTAACGAGGTCAGATTCGTGACGATTCGCCGTCTGGACTATGGAGAAACACCAGAAAGTTTTTCACAAGCACTGTTTGAAAAGTGGTTTGCCACACCAGAAGCCCAGTCTCATCAGACTTTGTTGGTATTGGATACAGTGACCAATGGTATTGCTATTGTCACTGGGGATGAGTCCAAGTCTTTGCTGACTGACTCAATTGCCGAAAGCGTGGCTGATGAAACTATAGGTGTGCCGTTACGGGACGGTAATAAATATAATCAGGCATTTTTGGATGCAAGCGATCGCCTAGCCGCAGTTCTAGCTGGCGAAGCAGATCCAGGCCCACCGGAAGTAGTAGAAACTGTCCAGGTAGAAGGCACATTTACCAAGGCAGAAGAAACTGACCAAGGTAATGCTACTGCTTGGGTGGTAGGACTGTTAATTGCCGCCACCGTTATCCCGATGGCGACTTACTATATTTACCAGATAAATCAACCCTCACCTGATGAGCAACAGGAAAAGTCTTCCTGAGGTTAATCTTGGACATACTCTTGCCCTGTTACCAAAGCCACCTCAGCGCGAACCAATTCTCGGCCTAAATAGGACGCATGATCTAACTGGGTGACTGGACAGGGCTGAGTTTCTTCAAAAATCTTGACACACAGTTCCTTCGCCGTTCTACCGCTAAACACTGTGGTGTGAGTACGTTCAACTTTCCCCTTGGCTGGAATTACTTTCCCGGTTTCCGGATCTACGGCTAAACCTTGATCATCAATGACATTGGTAAAATGCTTGGCATAAATTAAACTAGCACCTCGATCCAAATAGATAATGAAATATCCACCGGGGTCAAGGTCAATATGACGCTGAGAAAGTTTATTATCAATTGCAGCCAAATCTTCAAGTATTAAATCCATAAACCTGTTAAAAATCAAAATTCTCTCTCCAGGGTTTTTACACCCATATCAAGTGTAATTCCTATCTTCCATTTATCGGATTTAAATTGGCAAGCGATTAATATCTTTGTTGCGACCAATAACAACCATTGCCGAACCACGTTCTAGACGCTTGGTAGGGTCAGGATTAATTTGGAATTTACCATCTTGACTAACAGCTAGTAAATTCAAGCCAAAGCGGTTACGAAGTTGCAGTTCCGAGACAGTTCTGCCATGAAATTCATCAGGTACAATCAACTCGACAATACTATTTTCTGGATCGAGGTCAAAACGATCTAAGATAGATGGCTTAGTGAGTGAACGTGCTAAAGCACAACCCGCTTCATATTCTGGAAAAACAACATGATCTGCCCCTACTCGTTTCAATAGCTTTCTGTGAACTTCACTGGAAGCTTTGGCAACCACATGGGGGACACCGCCTTCTTTGACATTCAAAGTAGTAATGATACTTTCTTGAATGTAGTTACCAATTCCTATAATTACGGTATCAAATTCAAACATTCCCGCTTCCTTAAGAGCAGCTGGTTCAGTTGAATCTAACTGTAAGGCGTGACCAACGATTTCATCATGTAGTGCTTCTGATACTCGCTTTTCGTCAACATCTGTTGCCAAGACCTGGTAACCTAATTGATGTAGTGTTGAACAAACAGATCTACCAAAGCGACCCAAGCCAATCACAGCAAATTGGTGGTTATCTCTACGCAAACTGCGAAAAAAGCCTATTGATGACAGATTCACATTTGTATTCCTTATTTTCATTCCCTGTATCTAGGGCAAAAAAACGGTAAAACCGAAATTATTAAAAATTTGATTTTTGCCTTCTAAGTGATATTTTATCAGTTAGTTATGGGTCGTTAGTTATTAATTTTTCATCCCTTTAATCTAGCCCACAAGTAAATTTTCTTCAGGATAATGAACTCTAGTGGGGCGGGGGTCGCCTAATACAGCAGCCATCAGCAACAAAACACCTACACGTCCTACATACATTGTGACAATTAAGACTAACTTTGCTGGTATGGAAACACTGCTAGTAATACCTGTAGAAAGACCCACGGTGGCAAAGGCTGATACAACTTCAAACAAAATTTGAATAAAATCCAAGTTTGGTTCTGTAAGTGCAATTAAAATTGTAGAAAAAAGCACCATAGATACGGAGCCAACTAGAACACCTACAGCTTTTAAAATTAACGAAATTGCTACTTTGCGCTCGTATAATAAAACTTCTTCTTTTCCTTGAAGAATTGATTTGGTACAACTGGTTAGAACTCTGAGGGTTGTAGTTTTTATACCGCCCCCCGTTCCTCCGGGACTGGCACCAATAAACATAAATGCAATTGTAATAAATAAACCAGCTGTAGTCATTTGGCTAATATCAATGGTATTAAAGCCAGCAGTTCTGGTGGTAACTGATTGAAACCAAGCTGCTAGAAATTGGTGATAAAAATTCTGTGTGCCTAAAGTATCAAAGTTTTTGGTTTCAATAGCAAAAAAAGCAATCGTACCCAGAAAAAGAAGTATTAAAGTTGTACTAGATGCTACTTTAAAATCTAAAGAAAACACTAGGTTGGTGGTTTTTTCAAGTAGGCGATCGCGCACCCAAAGATAAGTCTCTAAAATTACCTGATAACCAATGCCACCAAAGATTATCAATATGCTGATAGTGAACACAACTAGTAACGATGACTGATATCCCATTAAGCTATCGGAAAACAAACTAAACCCGGCATTATTCCAAGCAGAAATACTATGAAAAACCGCTAACCAAAGACCTTCATTCCATCCATAATCAGGCACAAATGCAGGCAAAAGCAACAAAATGCCTGTAATTTCAAAAATCATAGTTGTGGCAATAATTGAACGAATTACTTGGGTACTACCATGCATCCCAGGGCGGTCTAAAGTTTGTTGAATAGCGACTTTTTGCCGTAAATTAAACTTACGCCCGACTAGGGTAATCAGAAAAGTGGTGGTTGTCATGTAGCCCAAGCCGCCAATTTGGAACAACATGAGAATAAATAATTGACCCCAAAAAGAAAAATCCGTACCAGTGTCAACTACCGCTAACCCAGTCACGCAAACTGCGGAGGTAGCCGTGAACAGCGCCACAATCGGATCATTCCAAGTACCGCTACTAGTCGAAAATGGCATCATCAGTAGGATAGTTCCCACGGTGATGACAGCTAAAAATCCTAAGCAAACTGTGCGAGAAACAGTCATATAAAGTTAAAACGCATATATTCTGTCAGAGATAATCAATGAGTTGACCCACCTGAAACTCAAAACACTCTTATTCAATTAAAAACACACATGGTAGCCTACCAGTAGGTTTATTTAAATTCGGCGTTGTTTTAACACTGCTTTCTCCATGAGTGCAACACTTTACCAGCAAATACAGCAATTTTACGATGCTTCCTCCGGGCTGTGGGAACAGATTTGGGGCGAACACATGCACCACGGTTACTACGGTGCAGATGGTAACCAAAAAAAAGACCGCCGACAGGCTCAAATTGACTTAATCGAAGAACTGCTCAAATGGGCAGATGTACAAACAGCAGAAAACATTCTCGATGTAGGTTGTGGCATTGGTGGTAGTTCTCTTTACTTAGCCAATAAGTTTAATGCTAAAGCAACAGGGATCACTTTGAGTCCAGTACAAGCCACTAGAGCCAAAGAACGCGCCCAGGACATTGGTTTAAGTGGTAGAAGTGATTTTCAAGTGGCAGATGCTCAAGCAATGCCCTTTGCTGACGATTCCTTTGACTTGGTGTGGTCGCTAGAAAGTGGTGAACATATGCCAGACAAAACTAAGTTTCTGCAAGAATGCTACCGAGTATTAAAACCAGGCGGCACATTGATTATGGTGACTTGGTGTCATCGCCCCACAAATAACGCACCTTTAACAGCAGATGAACAAAAACACTTAGAAGATATTTACCGAGTGTATTGTTTACCTTACGTGATTTCGCTACCAGAATATGAAGCGATCGCGCGTCAACTTTCATTAAACAATCTTCGCACAGCCGATTGGTCAACAGCCGTCGCCCCATTTTGGAATATAGTCATTGATTCAGCATTCACCCCCCAAGCCATCTTCGGGTTACTCACCTCCGGTTGGCAAACCATCCAAGGCGCTTTATCTCTCGGATTAATGAGTCGAGGCTATGAGCGGGGGTTAATTCGCTTTGGCTTATTGCGCGGTACTAAATAAAAGAAATGGGGGAGATAGGAGAAGTATTTTTGTCCTTATCCCCTTATCTCCTTGTCCCCTTATCTCCTTGTCCCCTTATCTCCTTGTCCCCTTGTCCCCTTGTCCCCTTGTCCCCTTGTCCCCTTGTCCCCAAGTTCCCCAAGTTCCCCAATCCCTAATCAAAAATCACTATGAATCAAATTTCTGAACAAAAATCTCCTAAATTACAGGGCAGTTGGCTTTATGCATTTTGGAAGTTTTCCCGCCCTCACACAATTATTGGCACCAGTTTGAGTGTATTGGGTTTGTATTTGATTGCCCTTGCTATTAGTTCCACTGGTTTTGCTATTGAGCAATTACTTTCCGTGTTCGGTGCGTGGATTGCTTGTTTATGTGGCAATGTTTATATTGTGGGGTTAAATCAACTAGAAGACGTTGAAATTGACAAAATTAATAAGCCTCACCTACCTCTAGCATCTGGTGAATTTACCAGGGCTGAAGGGCAATTAATTGTCATGCTCACCGGCATTTCGGCGCTGGTTATAGCATGGTTCACAGGGCCTTTTATATTGGGAATGGTGGCTTTGAGTTTAGCCATTGGTACGGCTTATTCTTTACCGCCAATTCGCTTAAAACAATTTCCCTTTTGGGCAGCACTGTGTATATTTTCAGTCCGAGGAACAATTGTCAACTTAGGGCTATTTTTGCACTTTAATTGGGCATTAGAACAAACACCATCAATTCCCCCTGCGGTGTGGGTGCTGACAGTATTTATTTTGGTGTTTACCTTTGCCATCGCCATCTTTAAAGACATCCCCGATATGGAAGGCGATCGCCTCTACAATATCAGTACTTTCACCATCAAACTTGGCCCGCAAGCTGTATTCAATTTAGCGCTTTGGGTATTAACTGTTTGCTACTTAGGAATGGCCATAGTTGGTACACTACGTTTTGCAGGGGTTAACTCAGTATTTTTGGTCATTGCTCATCTAGTATTGCTGGCTGGGATGTGGATGCGGAGTTTATCAGTAGACTTGCAAGATAAAAGTGCGATTGCTAAGTTTTATCAATTCATTTGGAAACTGTTTTATCTTGAATACATCATATTCCCAATTGCCTGTTTGTTAGCTTAAAATTATGTTAGAAAATTTGCAAATAGCTGATATTTTTGCCATTGTTGCTGTTATTTCCAGCGTCGCCCTGCTTGGTTATTTCGCTGTAAAAACCTTAATTACATCTAACCGATTTCAAAAAGGGGTAAATCTTTATCAACAAAAAGATTATCAAGGTGCAGAAGCAGCTTTTCGTCAGGTAATTAATATCAACTCAACTAATGATGTAGTGCGCTTATTGCTAGGGGATGTTTTAAAAGAACAAGGCAAAATAGAAGCAGCCACAGCATTATTTCAAGAAGTAATTCAACGCAGCCCCAAAAATCCTGATGCTTATTTGCGTTTAGCCAATATTCTCATGCAACAAAATCAACCAGAAGCAGCAAAAGCCAATCTACAACAAGCCAAAGACTTATTGCAAAAACAGCGCCAACCAGAAAGAGCCACAAAAATCACTCAACTCTTAGAAAAAATCAGCGCTAAATCTAGCTAATCTTCGCGCCTAACGTACTTCGTACTAGAGCCTACGGCATACTTCGTGAACGCTTCGCTGATGCGCCTTTGCGCGAAACAAAAAAATGACCAAACAACAAAACAAAGTCTACCTAGTAGGCGCTGGGCCTGGAGATGTCACCTACCTCACAATAAAAGCCTACAACCTCCTAGCACAAGCTCAGGTATTAATTTACGATGCCCTAGTAGACGACCAATTATTAAAATGTGTACCACCTAATTGCTTAAAGCTAGATGTCGGTAAACGTGGTGGTAAACCCAGTACACCCCAAACTGAAATTAACGAATTACTAGTAAAGCACAGCCAACAAGGAAAACAAGTCGTCCGACTCAAATCAGGAGATCCCTTTATTTTTGGGCGTTGTACTGCCGAAATTGAAGCGTTAAAAGCCGCTAATTGTGAATTTGAAGTAGTACCAGGAATTTCCTCAGCCTTAGCTGCACCATTACTAGCAGGGATTCCCCTCACAGATACAGTACTGAGTCGATGTTTCGCAGTGTTGACAGCCCATGAACCAGAGGTTTTAGACTGGGAAGCATTAGCGCGATTAGAGACATTAGTCATATTGATGGGTGGCAAACACCTAGCGGAAATTGTACACCAACTACTACGACACGGGCGATCGCGTCTTACACCCATTGCCATTATCCGTTGGGCAGGCACACCACAGCAACAAATTTGGACAGCCCAACTAGAAAATATTCTCCAACACACAGCCGATTTATCTCTTTCCCCAGCAGTCATTGTCATTGGCGAAGTTGTGGGGCTACGTCATTACTTACAACCTGAGAAAATATCTTCAGAGGAAAAAACTTTTAACAACCAACTCATGTCTACTAATCACCTTCCCCTCACAGGTAAAACAATTCTCGTCACCCGTGCATCTGGACAATCGAGTGAATTTAGCGATCGCCTCACCGCCTCAGGTGCTACTGTAATTGAAATGCCAACGTTAGAAATTGCCCCACCTTCCAGTTGGCAAGCCTTAGATCAAGCGATCGCCAATCTAGCAGATTTTCACTGGTTAATTCTCACTTCTACCAATGGCGTAGAGTACTTTTTTGAGAGATTAATTGCCCAAGGTAAAGATATTCGTTCCTTAGCTCAGGTCAAAATTGCCGTTGTTGGTGAAAAAACAGCCCAAAGCCTGCAAAAACACGCCCTTAAACCTGATTTTATTCCCCCCAACTTTGTCGCTGACTCTTTAGTTACCCATTTCCCCGAATCACTACAGGGTAAAAAAGTGTTATTTCCCAGAGTAGAAACTGGTGGACGAGAAACCTTAGTCAAAGAATTAACCGCCAAGGGTGCAAATATCATCGAAGTGGCCGCATATCAATCTTGCTGTCCTAGTGGTATTCCAGAATCAGCAAAATTAGCTCTCCAAAATCGCACCATAGATGTGATTACCTTTGCCAGTTCTAAAACCGTACAATTTTTCTCACAACTCACAACAGACATATTTACCAACCCTTCCCAAGTGTGCATTGCGTCTATTGGCCCACAAACCTCAAAAACCTGCCAAACTGTATTCGGACGCGTAGATGTAGAAGCCGAAGAATACACTTTAGATGGCTTAACCCAATCCCTGATAAAATGGGCAAAAAATTCTTAACTCACTTTGTACCTTTGTGCGTCAGTTGCTACAAGTCACTTAACCCGCCCACGGCGCTGTTTCCCCAACGCACTGGCTTACCTTTGCGTGAGAAAAAAATCTCCTTCTTAATTCATGACTAAACGCATCATCGGCTTAACCGGAGGTATTGCTACAGGTAAAACCACCGTCGCCAATTACATAGCCAGCACTTACAACATCCCAATTTTAGATGCAGACATTTATGCTAGAGATGCCGTAGCCGTAGATTCTCCCATTTTAAGTGCGATCGCCCAACGTTATGGTCAAGAAATTTTATCACCAGATGGCAGCCTCAACCGTCAACAACTGGGTGAAATTATCTTTGACAATCAAAATGAACGCAATTGGCTAGAGAGTTTAATTCATCCTTACGTAAGCGATCGCTTGATCAAAGGAATCGCTGAATCATCCTCTCCCATACTAGTATTAGTTATCCCTCTACTATTTGAAGCTCAGATGACTCATCTAGTAACAGAAATCTGGGTTGTATATTGTTCTGATTCCCAACAACTACAAAGATTGATACAACGAAATCATCTCAGTGAAGAACAAGCTCAAACTCGCATCAATAGCCAATTATCTCTTGCAGAAAAGGTAGCGAGGGCTGATGTCTTGTTAGATAACTCCTCCACCCCAGAAAAACTGCTACAGCAGGTAGATATAGCCTTTACAAGCAAAATTTGCAGCTAGGATAGGATTTGTCTGGAAACATAGACAATTGTGATATATTAGACACATAATTTATTTAGAAATTAATTAATATTACCAAGGGTTATTGCATCCAAATTTTGCCAGCAAAGCCTGATAAAGTTCGCTACTTATCACAACAGCAAAACTTCGATTTATCAAATAACATCATATCTGCTGTATCCAAATCAAACTTTTAGTGATTACACTGTGGGCTTGGCGTTGAATACTACTGTAGATTGTCTGATTAGTCTTCATTAATTTAGTACAAAATCTTTGTCTAAATGCAGGATGTCGCATGACAGGAGGTAGTTAATCAGAATCTCAATACCTAAAAAGAATCAGTCAAGGTTAGCATCATCGGCAACACAAACCAAATTTGGTAATTAATAAAATCAAAGATTCTGAGTAAAATCTTCAAGAAAATTCATCACGAATTTTGAATTTGCTTTTAAAATTGCTGTTAAGTATGTTGAAACATACATTCTCAACATTTATCTATTCCCGCTTTGATAGTTACAGGGGTGTCTAGTATTTCAGACAACTAAGAGCGAGAGAAATATACTCAAAACTTTGGGAATTTGTTATTGCCAAAAATCATAATTTACTGAGCAAGTATTCTTTTTGTAGACATAAGAAGGAAATTTTACCTATGTTTTTTGCCAAAAGAAATTTTAAATTGAATTTCATTTCTTGGAGTGGGCTATCTTTAGCTAATTTTACAGGATATCTATCCCAAAAGCAGCAAATAACGCACGATTACAGTCAATTAGTCCCAGGAAGAGACTATGTATTTGAATTAATCAATGAAGGGACTGAAGGACAAATGACCGGGGTAGGTAAAGGAATTAAACCCTTGGATTACATTATTTTGCAACACGGTTCTGAATCTTGTCGATATCAAGTTGAAGCAATTGATTACTACTTAGAGCCGCCAGATATGTGGATGGCTTTACTAAAACCCTTACTAAGTTAATCAACTTAATTAAATACAGAATATTCGTAGGATGCCACTAAATTTTAGGTATTGAAAGTTACCAAAATCATTTTTTCTAAACTAGGGTGCAATAAACTACCTAGGCTTCCTACGTAGTGTACTAGAAGCAGGGTCACTTAAGGTAGCGAAGGTTAGGTGAATGCTCGAAACTTTACATATAGTTGATGCCACTACCTTTTAAAAGCGAATCATCAGGTTTTTATGCCTATGTGGAATATCCCTAATGTGCAATCAAAAAAAGTAATATTTATTTAATATTAGATAGTTATTAACTCTATGCAAATAGTATAAAATATTAAACTAATTTGCCAGATATTCTACCAAAAATTATGTTGAAAAACTTAAAAATAGGGGCGAAATTTAACTTACTTTTGCTATTAGTTTTCATTGTCAGTGTTTTAGTTAGTGGTGCTGCTCTCTCAAATGTACTTCAGCAAAAGGCACAAAATGAAGTAACTTCTCAAGGTTTCATTTTAATGCAAACCATGAATGCGGTTAGAAATTATACACAAAAACAGATAAATCCCCTCTTAGCAGCTAGGTTAGAAACTGAAACAACATTTATCTCAGAAACAGTACCAGCGTACTCTGCTTCACAAGTATTTACTAATTTCCGGGCAAACCCTGAGTATCAAAATTTCCTTTACAAAGAAGCAACTCTTAATCCTACTAATCTCCGCGATAAAGCAGATATTTTTGAAACTCAACTTGTAGAGCAATTTCGTAAAGATTCTAACAAAAAACAACTTGTAGGATTTCGCACATTACCTGAAGGACAAGTATTTTACGTTGCCCGTCCCCTACAAATTCAAGAACAAAGTTGTTTGCGATGCCATTCTACACCAGAACAGGCTCCTAAAAGTCAGTTGATCACTTATGGTTCAACTAATGGTTTTGGTTGGCAACTCAATGAAATCGTGGCTGCACAAATTATTTCGGTTCCTTCCACAGAAATATTTAATAATGCTCACCGGAGTTGGTTGCTAATTATGGGGATTCTAGTTACCATCTTTGTTATCTTAGGGCTGTTAATTAATTTTTTAATTAAGAAAACTGTAATTCAGCGGATTAAAAGAATAGAAAAAACAGCGCAAAAAGTTAGCACTGGTGATATGAGTGTTGATTTTACTGAAACATCTTCTGATGAAATTGGTGGATTAGCAGCAGCTTTTAATCGGATGAAATTTAGCTTAAAAATAGCTATGGATATGATTAATGAACAAGGAGAGTAGTTTTTTATTTAATGTGAATAAGGCGTTGTTGGAATTGTGATGCTTCTTGTGGGTTACTAATGTGCCTTGCTAAATTTTCTACAAGTTTAGATCGAGATATCTGTGGTGAAGACTTTACAGCTTTTTGCACTAAGACAATAGCTATGGGCCCAATTAAATTAGTCAATTCTTGTTCGCACTGATGTAAAAAACTATCAGTGATTGTTTCCTGGGGAGTGCTTGATACAGAATTTAGTGTGAGTTTTTGAGTACCCGTAGTTTCATTAAGTAATAGTAATGTTTTTTGCTGAAATTCACTTTGTTGATTTACTGGTACATGACTTTGCAAACTATCTATTAATTCTTCGTAACTAGACGCTGATGCTGTAGCTTTTCGTAATAACGTTGTTGCTACTGGCCCAACCAATTGTAACAAGAGGCTTTCTAGGCGATTATATTGTTCGGTAGTAATCAGAGAGCCAGCTTGATGTTCAATAGCCTGTTGTGGTAATTGTGCAACTTCAGGTAATGGTGGAGTAAAAGTTGATGATATTTGAGTTGACTGATATTGAACTCCTCCCATTAATTCCTGAAGTGCCTGCATAACATCCGTTGCCGTTTGGTAACGTTCTTTTAAATGGTGCTGTACCATCTTAGATACAATAGATGCGAGTTGATGATTCACATGAGCTTGATGCTGCCAAACAATTTCTCCTGTATGCGGATCTTCTTCTAGTTCTCTAGGAGACAACCCCGTTAGAGCTTGGATACAAATAATACCCAAAGAATAAATATCACTACAAGGACGGGGTTTACCTCGCCCCTGCTCTATAGACATATATCCTGGTGTACCAATAGCAACAGTATTCTCTGGGTAACCTAAAGTTGTTAGCAGCTGAGTTTGGAATTGCTTGACTGCACCAAAATCAATCAGTACTACTTTGCCATCTTCTTGACGTCTGATAATATTTTCTGGTTTGATATCTCGATGGATAACTTGATAACTGTGAATAAATTCCAGGATACTCAAAACCTGCTGCATCAGTGAAATTACTTGGTCTTCAGTCCAGCGTTGGCCAGATAAAAGTTCTGCTTTGAGAGAATGGCCTTGAATCAACTCTTGTACTAAAAAGAACTCTTCATTGTCTTCAAAGTAAGCTAAAAGTCGAGGAATCTGGTCATGGTGTCCCAGTTGTTCTAGGATGGTGGCTTCATTAGCGAATAGCCGTCTAGCAGTTTCGAGAAATTCAGGGTTGTGGGTGCCAGTTTTAAGATGTTTGACAACACACTTAGGGCAACCAGGTCGGTGGGTATCATTGGCAATGTAAGTTTGACCAAATCCTCCTCCACCTAAAACCTGAAGGACTTGGTAACGCCCATCTAATAATTTTCCTAACATTGTGTATTTTGTTTCCGTCCTTACATTCATCTTGGCACAAGCAGCAGTGTTATTGGCAAAACCAAAATGAGACAGAAAATCAGCTTTTCATAAATCGTAGTTGCTCAATATTGCTGGGAACTGGTGAAAACATTGGCCGTCTAGAGTGAAAGTAAAACTCAAGAGTTAGGAGCAGTAAATTATGAGTTCTTAATTCAAAATTCTCTCAATAATCTGATCTTGCTCCCGTATGCTTACCCTTTTCATTCTGGGGTTACGTGGTTAACAATGGGTTGGATGTGTTGCAAATGATTCATTCAATTTTATGCCTAGAACTCCAAATGAATACGCTGTATACCTTTTACTGGAAAGCGGTCACCGTGAAGAAATACGTTTTCCGACAATTCAAGAATTTCAAAAATGGTATAGTGGCGAACTTGTACCCAAGTCTGCTTCTAATGACTTTATTAGCGTACCGATCAAGAATATTCAAGGGGAGTATATGGTTGTACGCCCCTCTCGGATTGTGGCAATTCGAGTAGAACCACTCTTTAGCTCTAGTGTTGAAAGATTCAACTAAATGATGAGAAAAATCTTTGTTTTGGTTTCCCTGAGTCTGGGAATTGGACTTGTAAACACCATTTGGTCGGCGGTGGCTCAGGTTCCTGTAACGTTACCAGTACCGACCAATCCTCAACCCCAGCAGCCAGTCAAACCAAGCACTCCTCCCATACAAGCGTCACCCCCACTCAAACGTTTCCCTCTAGGAACGAATTGTACTCCTGTACACGGTTGCTTGGGTTGGGATGAGCAACTTTGGGGTCGATTAGGTCAACCTGGCGATCGCCAAGCTTTGTTGGCAGCAATTGACAATAGTTTAAGTTACCTACAAAGAAATAGTGCGATCGCTGCTTATCAAAACTACCCAGTTCCAGGAATTACCCACGATCGCGTGCGGCGGAGTTTAATCCGTTTCCGTCAATTAGTAGTCAACTCTAAATCTCCCGCAGAATTACAATCTGCTGTGCGTCGAGAGTTTGATTTCTATCGGTCTGTGGGTAACGATGGCAAGGGTACTGTTAAGTTTACTGCCTATTACGAACCTATATATAATGCTAGTCGGGTCAGGACTTCTGAATATCGGTATCCCCTTTATCGACTACCAACAGATTTCGCTCAATGGGCGCAACCCCACCCCAAACGGGTTGATTTGGAAGGAGAAGATGGTTTACTAGGAGATAGAAGCCAGTTGCGCGGTTTAGAGATGCTATGGTTCCGCGATCGCTTCGATGCATATATGGTACATATCCAAGGTTCTGCCCAAATTCAGCTAACAAATGGCACCAGAACCTCTGTCGGTTTTGCCGGTGGTACAGATTATCCCTGGACTAGTATTGGCGGACAACTGTCCAAAGATGGTAAGTTAGCCGCAAATCAATTGAATATGCCGGGTATAATTAACTTTTTCCAGCGTTATCCACAGGAAATGAGTAATTATCTGCCCCGCTGGGAAAGATTTGTTTTCTTCCAAGAAACCGCCGGTAGACCAGCTACTGGGAGTATTAACGTCCCAGTCACCGCAGAACGTTCCATTGCCACAGATAAATCTCTCATGCCGCCTGGCGCACTCGCATTAGTGCATACTTCCTTTCCTTATGTCACCAGCAATGGACAGATGCAGTATCGTACCGTGAGCCGCTTTGTACTCAATCAGGATACAGGTAGCGCCATCAAAGGCCCAGGAAGAGTTGATTACTTCATGGGATCTGGAAAAGTCGCAGGCGATCGCGCTGGCGTCACAGGTGGTAACGGATCACTATATTATTTACTGCTTAAAAAATAGAGGCAGGGGGAAAGAGGCAGGGGGGCAGGGGGCAGGGG
>NZ_CAWUDM010000070.1:0-32793 GCF_963920855.1 Nostoc sp. CCY0012
ATAGTTCTTGCCTGAGAAGCTACCACCCTTAAGCTCTCAAAGTCAACACCCTAGTTCTAATGTTACTTTTAACCACAATATCTACGCTAATGGTGGCGAGATCCTTGTCCGGGGCGCTAATGATATTGTCGCTGATCCACAATTTGTCAATTTCTCGAATAATGATTTTCGACTCAAATCCAATAGCCCAGGTATCGACAAAGGTACTAACTTTAGTGCCGTGAAAACTGATATTACTGGCAATCGTCGTCCGTCCGGTAAAGGTTTTGATATTGGGGCCTACGAGTATCAGCATTCCGGCAATCCTACTACTAATCCGACAACTCCGCACCCTGGCTGTCCGACGAATTGAGCTATAGCCACACAAAAAAGGCAGAAGTCTTTCTCTTTTGCCTTTTTTAGCGGAGATTATTGCTAAAAAGTTAAATATATGGTGTCAATATCAAGCAATTAATAATCTACTATCAAAGAATACCTTACTGAAAAAAGAAAGAAGATTATTTTTTGGTTGCAGCAGTTAAACCAATCAAAAACTGCATAGCCACACGTTCAAAATGCGTTGTACTGTACAGAAAACAAAACCCCGTTCTGCTGCCAAGTTGTTCCGTCTGAATCCACCTCAATCAACGGAATCCCCCAATCCAAACGCGCACTGAAGTTTTCGCCTCCACGCCACTGCAAACCCAACCCCGCTGAAGCTAACATATTCGAGTCCGGATTTTCTGTACCTGCGTTCCACCCAAAGCCAAAATCTGCAAAGGGAATTATTTGCAAAGTCCCTCCAGCACGCAGAATTGGTACTCGCACCTCCGCCGAAGCAAATACTCCATTATCTGTTAAATTGAAATCTTGGCGATATCCCCGTACACTATCCTGTCCACCCAGACCAAACTGCTCAAAAGGGAGAAGCGTTGTAGTTGCCATTTGTCCATTCAGACGCAGCAATAGTAAAGTCTCTGGAGCCAGCAGCCGTAACCATTGTGCTTGTCCTTGCCAACTGAAAAAACGGCTATCCGGTCTATCTGAATTTATCGTCGCAAATGCACCTACTCCCAAATTGAACTGCGATCGCACCGCAAATACTTCACGGCTGTTGCGAGATATCCACTCCTGAAAAAATCGCAGCGCCGATACTCTTGTGTTCCCTTCGGAGTCCGCACCATCAGAGAGGAAAGGGATTCGCTCAAATTCAAAATCTACATACGAAGCCTCGCTCTCTTTCCTGGAAGCAGTTATACCAAACGCAAATTCCTGGTTGGGAGTTCGGACTATTGGCTGTCGATACGTCAATTCGTACTGCCGAGATTCTGCTTCGATATCCAGAATGTCAAAGGGTTCTTCGATAACATTCGCCGCTGACGTTCCGTAGGTAAAAGAAATTGTCCCATCCCTGGGATTGATGGGTATTGTGTAACTAGCATCAAACGAGTTGCTACCATCGGTGTTAGTATAGCCCACACCTATACTATCTCCGAATCCAGATAGGTTTGCTTCGGTTACTTGCAGACGACGGCGGAAACTTCCTACCGAGGGCGATCGCCCATTGTCTAGTAAAATCTGGGCATTGAATGTATCGGCTTCCTTGATGAAAACCTGTAGCACACTCTCTCCTTTACGTAACCCTTCCGATAATTCAGCTGATAGGTTTTCAATCAAAGGATTAATTTGCAACAGTTGCAGTGCTTCCAACAAACGTTTCTGATTGACAGGCCCTTTTGTCTTTGCTTCTATGCGATCGCGCACATAATTGTCGGAAAGTCGCTGAGTACCTTTTATTTGAATCTCTTCAAACTTCCCTTCTACTATTTGAATCTTGACTACACCTGAACCCGGACGAATTTCTTGGAGTGGAATATAAGCGCCGGAAGTAATGTAACCATTGTTGACGTATAAATCCGTAATTCGAGAACGAGCTTGGTATAGTTCAGCTAGCGAAATGGGTCTATTGATGAAGTCCAACGAAGAATTTGCTAAAAATACTTTCGGTGATCTAATATTCGGTGGATCTAATACATTAGATCCTGATATCAGCCCAGACTTACAAAGCCGATATACATATATCTTGGGTAATCCAAAGGGAGAAGCAGAACCACGAGAAAAATTTGCTTGGAAGTGGCATCAAGATAAAGATGGTCTTCCACGCACAGAAGGGCTGGACATGAACGCTCTATATGTTGTAATGCTTTATGCGGTAGAAGTACCTGCATCCGATGTAAATGGACAGCCCCATACTACTCAATTTATTGACTTGATAGAAGCATACAAAAATTTAGATACCGAAAAAAAACAGCAACTAGAAAGAATATCTTTGCGCCACAAAGGTCCTAGCTTTTCCAAAGAAGCTGTTGATGTTCCTAGCAAAGTACATCCTATTGTATCTACTCATAAATTCACTGGTGAAAAAGGGCTATACCTAGGTATTGATACTACAATTCCCGTTGGTATGGAAAATAATCTAGAAGCGGCAAAAAGTTTTATGGAGGATTTATTTCAAACCGTTTTAAACAGTACACCTATTTACTCTCATATTTGGCAAAAAGGAGACGTTATCTTCTGGGACAATTCACAGGTTATGCATAGAGGAATTCCTTATGATGCGGCAAAGTATAAACGTATTGCACTACGTTTAGGAGTCGTACATATGTAGAAATCTTAATCACATCAAAAGACTATAATTCACAATCGTTGGCTGCAAATATAAAAGAAGGAGAGTTGTGTGAAACAATACCCTAACATGTTATGGAGCCTCAAGGCAGGTATCTTGTATTTTTTGTTAATTTCGCCAGTTGAAGCACAAGTTGTACCAGACAAAACGCTGCCTACCAACTCTATTATTACCACTGAAGAGAATATTAGTCGAATTGAGGGAGGAAGCAAAGGAGGAGGTAATCTCTTCCACAGTTTTGAAAATTTTTCTGTTCCTACTGGCACTACAGTGTACTTCAACAATGCTTCAGATATTCAGAATATTATTAGCCGAGTGACAGGCAAATCCATCTCAAATATTGACGGAATAATTCGAGCAAACGGTAAAGCTAATTTATTTTTGCTTAACCCCAACGGCATTGTATTTGGTAAAAATGCTCGATTAGATGTTGGAGGCTCATTTATTGGTACTACTGCTAGTAGCCTTAAGCTTTCTGACGGTGGAGAGTTTAGTGCTTTAAATCCTCAAGCCCCACCACTACTAAAAATCGCTACTCCGATTGGTTTGCAATTTGGAAGCAACTCAGGCGCTATTCAAGTTCAAGGGACTAGTCAGGGATTAATTGCTCCTAGTTCAATAAACTCCCCAACTGTTAGAAATAGTGTTGCAACTGGATTAAGTGTAACAGCAGGAAAAACTTTAGCTTTGGTAGGAAATAATATCACCTTAAATGGCGCTACTCTAGCGGCAGATGGAGGAAGAATTGAATTAGGTAGCGTAAGTAATGGGGTAGTGATACTTAGCCCGTTTCCTCAAGGATGGAGCTTAGACTATAAAGGAGTGTCTTCTTTTGGTGATATTAATTTATCTAATCAATCTTTAATAGATGCTAGTGGAGAAAGAGGCGGAGACATTACAATCAAAGGTAAAAATGTTTCGTTATTCTCCGGTTCGGCACTTCTTATTCAAAACCAAGATTCACCAGATTTAGGCAATATAAATATCGAGGCTTTGGATTCGCTAACGCTAGAGGGAATATCTCCTAATGGAAGATTCCCTAGTATCTTGCGAACTGAGTCTTTAGGTACAGGAAGTGGAGGAAACATTAATATTACCGCCTCTAAATTAACTCTTGAAAGGCGTGGAGGTATTAGCAACAGGAACTACGGTAATGGATTAGGAGGAAACATAAATATCTCTGCCTCTGACTCCGTAAATGTACTAGGAGGTATTAACCCTTCTGGGGTTAGCAACATTTTAACTACCGCTTTAGCCTCTGGAAAAGCAGGAGATATTACAGTTTCAACAAGGCGTTTGGAAGCTCGTGATGGAGGAGGCATATCATCTAATTCAGTTAGAAAAGGTGATGGAGGAAACATAACTATAAATGCTCTTGATTCCGTGGAAGTAAGTAATTCTGAACAATTAATTAATTCAGGGGAATTTTTAGTCCCCAGTGCTATTTCTACTCTTGCTTTTACTGAGGGCAATGCTGGAAATTTAGTAATAAATACGCGGAAAATGATGGTAGGAGAACTATCATCAGTTAACACTTCCAGCGTAGGCTCTGGTTCTGCGGGAAGTGTCACAATTAACGTTCCTGACCTTAAACTAAGTGGTGATATAAGTTCAGCTGTTGTTGTTGCGGAACCACAAACCCAAGCATTTTTTGGTTCACCTGCAATACCAAGCGGAAATCCAGGTGCAGTAACAATTAATACTAACTATTTCAGACTACTTAGTGGTACAGTTAGTGTCCGAAATCTAGGAACAGGTAACGGGGGAACAGCGATAATTAATGGTAGATCTATTTCTTTGAAAAATGAAGCCACTATCACAGCTACAACAACATCTTTAGATGGTGGCAATATTATATTAAATGCAAAAAATATAAATTTAATTAATAATAGCAAAATCACAACTACTGCTGAAAATAATGGCAATGGTGGCAATATTAACATCAACACTAATATCCTAACTGCCTCAAAAAATAGCAGCATTACTGCTAATGCTTTTGAAGGACGAGGTGGTAATATCAACATCAATACCAAAGGACTATTTTTATCTCCTGACAGTCAAATTACAGCTAGTTCAGAAACGGGTATTAACGGCACAGTGGAAATTAATTTTACGGATAAAGATCCTAGCCGTGTCCAAGCAGCACCACAAACAGTTATGCAAACTCCAAAAGTTGTTTCTGCCTGCGGAAGCAACTCAAGCGCAGTAGCAAGTTTTATTAATACTGGTGCTGGCGGTATTCCTCGTAGTCCTAGCGATATGCTCTCTAGTAAATCTGGCTGGCACGACAATTCCATGCCAACAAAATCAATTAATAATTTAAATAATTTAAATTCATCCACTATTCAAGAGCCACAGATTGTAGAAGCTCAAGGATTGATAACAGATTATAACGGGACAATTTTTTTGACAGAAAAGCCTAATAATGTAGCTATATCTGATCATCTGTTGACTGCGCTTTCATGCCAATAATAAACCCTTATGAGAGGAACAAACAGTACAAAATTTTGATGCCCACTGCAAAAATGTGCTGTTTGCTGTCAGAATAAGCCTGTCACCCTTGATGTTCGATGCAGGATAAGCTAATGATCATTTAAGTTGCATAAAACTAGAACTGTTCGCGTTCGCATAGTCCCTACTACAAGCGAATCATCCAGGGAAAATCAATAACGATTAGGTTACACTCAAAAACTTAATTAACAAAATGTCGAATGCATAGTAAAAGCTGGCAAACATTGGCGAGTATCTGCCATATAAATCAGATCTTGCTCAAGATCAGCAACAAGTAGAACAGAGGCAATAAGTCGATTATGGCAGATGAAAACACTTGTTTCTCGTGTTGACTTATGTCTCTATAATTTATCGGTTTCTTTTATGCTTAAAAGTCAACATTGGTCAAGATATTTATTACTATATACTCTAGGAGTATCCATAGTTACAATACAAATCTTTGTTACTCCTGCCCAGGCTCTTAAAGAAATACATCACAATCAAGCACAGTCACTAACTGAAAGAGGTCATGAGCTATTAAACCAAGGTCATGCCTCCGAAGCTGTTGAGATTTGGGATCAAGCCCTAAAAATTTATCAACAGCTTCGGTATGAAGAAGGCATTACTGGAACCTTGATAAACAAAAGCTTGGGTTTACAATATTTAGGTTTATATCCTCGTGCTTGCAACACCCTTCTACAAGCTTTGAAGTTAGATCGAGATGCTTCGGTTTGCGCCACTTCATTGGAGCCATCTACTGATCCTGTATCCACTATAAGATTACTAACAAAGACTATCAATGAGCAAAAATCAACACAAGTTTATTTACTTGGATTGCGTAATCTAGGAGATGTATTGAGGCTACTTGGTAAACCAGATACATCCTATGCCATTTTAAATAAAACCTACGAGATAGCTAATAGACTTCCTTTAAAATCAGAAAATTTGAACAATGAGCTATTGTTAAGCCTAGCCAATACCGAACAAGCGCTTTATTATCAAGCCAAGAATAAATACCAGTTAACAGATGAGCCTGAAAGTAAGCAGATTGCAATTGAAAAAGCTAGACTAAGACTTGAGTCTGCATTGAGAATATATCAACAGCTAAGGAGTATAGAAAAACAAAATCCAATAGCTCTTCAATCAGAATTGAACCAATTAAGCTTATTTATAGAGGCAGAAAAATGGGCAGACTTGAAAAGAAAAAGTACTCAATTAATTACAACAACACAGTCTCTTCAAGAATTGGTAAAAACAATATTAATTGAAAAATCCTATTTTCAAAACTTGTCATCAATTGAATCTGTATATGCTCGCCTCCATTTTGTTCAAAGTTTAATACAAATCAACCAAAACAGAAATTTAAAGCAACTTCTTTTACCTAACGACAATTCATTGTTTACATCTTTATCTATCGCTAAAGAAGCCTTGCTTCTAGCTCAAGAATTAAAGAACAAAAGGGCAGAGTCACAGGCTTTAGGTGTTATTGGCAATATTTATGGCTATTTAGGGCGAGCATCTGAATCAAAACAATATCTGGAAACAGCTATGGGACTAGCTCAGTCAGTGCAAGCTTGGGATGTTGCTTATCAATGGCAATGGCGATTAGGGCGCTTATACCACCAGACAGGAGAGATAGACAAAGCGTTAGAATCATACGCATCTGCTATCAATAGTCTTAGCCAAGTCAGAGGTAGTATCCTTGCGGCCAATCGAGAAATTCAGTTGGGATTTAAAGAAAAAGTTGAACCTGTATACCAAGAATATATGGAGCTACTTTTATCCCAATCTCGACCCAACTTAAAGCAAGTAGTCGCAGCTCAAGAAAAGCTTAAAATAGCCGAGCTTGAAACATTTTTACAATGCAGTCAACTTCCAATTATTTCTCTAAATAATAGCCAAAAAGCAACTAAATTACCACCTACAATATATCTGATTAAATTAAAAGATCGAGTAGAAGTGATTGTCCGAACTCCACAGGACATATTTTATAGACACACCCTAGAGCTTACGGCAGTCAGTGATAACATTAATAGTTTAATTACTGCTGCACAAAGCCAGGATTTTGCTGAAATTAGAAAATCTAACTTACTTATTCATGCTCAAGCTATTTACAATCTACTATTTGTACCCATCAAAAAATATCTGCCAGATTCAGGAACTTTAGTGTTTGTAGTAGATACTTATTTTCAAAATCTACCTCTTGCCATGCTCAACGATGGGAAGAATTTTTTAATAAGTCATTATAGTATTTCAACAGCTTCAAGCTCTGAGCTTTGGGAGAGCCAAACGTTAAAACCTTTGCAACCTTTAAAGGCGTTGATCGCTGGACTTTATGAAGTAAGTCCTAGCCTTAAAAATTCTTTAGTTCCTAAAAACTTTCAGGCTTTACCAGAAGTAAAAACAGAAATTGCTGGTATTAAAGAAAATACTGCTCCTAGTTCAGTACTACTACTCAACTCAAAATTTACAAGCGATAATCTCCACCAAAAAATGGAGAAAAATTTATTTAAAATAGTTCATATAAGTACTCATGGTCAATTTAGCTCTGATTCCGAAAAAACTTTTCTCTTGGCTTGGGACGTTCCAATAACAGTTAAACAACTTAAATTTCTACTGAAAATTGAGCGCTCTGGAATTGATTTACTTGTCCTGAGCGCTTGCCAAACAGCGAAGGGAGATAAACGTTCGACATTAGGAATTGCTGGTATAGCAGCTCAGGCAGGTGCAAAAAGTACAGTCGCCAGCTTATGGCTAGTAGAAGCAGGTTCTACCGCCCAATTAATGAGCGAATTCTACAAAGGTCTGGAAAATGGTATGACTAAAGCTGAGGCACTTAGGCAGGCACAATTAAAGTTGATGTCTAACCCCGCATATTCTCATCCTTACTTTTGGGCAGGTTTTATTCTCGTCGGCAACTGGCTTTAATGCTTGTTGGGGGAAGAAGCATAAGTTGTCTATAAAACACTATTTATGCTTCTAATTGAGTTTGGACAACTTATGCGTCCATTTGTAGACAACTTATCTTCCCACCGACATGCAATGTGGTCTGGCAACTATAAGTTGAGCAAAATTAATGAGTAGCGCAATCAAAAAGTTTTAATATAACAACAAGCATCACAGCTTTTATATTTGATAGCTTATTTTTATCAATCGTTCCTAATTTTCATGTCTTGTCCCTGGTCAATCTTAATCCTTCTTCTGCTTTAGCTAATTCATTTAAGTTTCTTTTGAGTCTTGCATATTGTATCGCCGTGTTGTATTCGCGGTTTGCCATTTGAGGCAAGCCTACTTCTAGATAAAGATCTCCTAATGTTCGATAAATAGTAGGATTTTGAGTTTTTGCTTTGATTCGCTTGTTCAAAACCTCAATTGCTTCAGTTAGCAAATCGTTTGCTCTGTATATGTGAGCAGAATCCACCGCTAGATCGTCTGGCGATAAATTGAGATTTTGAATATACTTCATAACGGCTTTTATATGCTGCTCTTTCTCCGATGGTATTACCATCAGGATAGAAGAGCTAGGAACAAACTTTTGTTCTCCAATCTTGGCAAGTACATTTACTTGGTAAATACTTCCAGGTTGCATGGCTGGTTGTTCTTTAGGGTAAGGCAGTGAGTTTGAATTAACTTCTATAGACCAATCAACTCCTGTACCCTTAATCTGTACTATATAGCTAATAGCACTATGAACAGGAGTCCAAAGCATTACAGGACGAGGATTTAAGATTAAGGCACTATAAGGAGTTATTCTTGTTGGTGCATTATTATCCTCATCTGGCCCTTTGACCTTGAGACAATTACTTCTAATTTCAGAGCTACAGCGCTGAACTGGCTGATCAGAAGGTGGAAGACATTGATTGCTGATAATACCACCAGACAGACGCAAAATCTCTCCACTCAGATAACATAAAACCTCAACGGTACCTTTATCTCTGTCTGGTTGCAACTGATCTTGTTCACAAAGCTCGCTAAAATTTGCCAAGCGCAAATCGCCACTTATAATCCGAGCTATGGATTTACATTTACGCGATCGCAAATTGCCTACTGCTACTGATTGTTGTTGCCCCCATGCACTACTAAAGCTTGAAAATATGGGTATTGATGCAATCGCCGCAACTTGTACTTTGAAATGTTTTTCCCTATTGTGATTGTTAATGTCGGTACAATTAGCATTACACATATCAAGTTACTTGAAATTTAGTTGAAAGCATACTTTAATTGATGCGCTTGAGTCAATTTTCCCGGAATATCTGTTGTAATTTTTGCTGCTTCCATTCTTGTACTTCTGGGAGGCTAGATCTTGCTGTTAAGCAAATTTGCCAATATATTCCGGCTTTGCTAAAGTTGCCTAGTCTTTCGTATGTGTCTGCCAGTAAGCAGTAGGCATCTACTCTCTGCGAATCTAATTTCACTGATTTTTGCAAGTAATCCTCAGCTTCTACATAGCGCCGCTGTTTCAGCCTCGCCCAACCCAGATTTTTGTATAATCCAGCTTCCCACTCAGGGTTTTGGGTGCTATTTAAACCTTGCAGTACTAGCTCTGCTGCTTCAGAATATTTCTCCTGTAGATTCTTTAATCGCGCTAAATTACTGACAGCATTGGCTGCTTTGTTATTACTGTGCTGAATCGCTAACTTATACTGCTTTTCTGCCTCGTCATATTTCCCCTGATCATCATAAAAATTGCCTAAATTATAGTGCAATACCCAATTATTGGGCTTGAGCTTAAAGACTTTTTCATAAGTATCATTAACACACTGAACATCTCGAAGTTGTTGACAAGCCAATGCCAAATTATTATACGCGTCTATATCTTTCGGGTTATATTTGACTGCCAACTTATAATACTTTTTAGCTATTTCAGGTTCATTTAAATGACGAGAACCTTGTCCAAAATAATAATTAGATCTTGCTAGACTATACCCTTTATACCCCCAAACAAATACTAATACAATTAAGCTAGCTGCCAAAACTCTAAACGGATTAGAATCAATTATTCTATGAATTTTTGATTGAATTGGTAAACGTTCTAGTCTCTGTATTATTATTTGAGTATTTTGTGGACGCTGCCCTGGAAAAGGAGCTATTAAATAATCAATGAAGTCAGCCAGATACTTATCTATATGGGGAGCCTTGTCTCTCCAAAGTAGTCTTCCTGTTCTCTCATCACTTTTAATTTCCAACAGAGAAATTCCAGTAACTGAATAAACCAAAGTTCTGCCTAGTGCGTAGAAGTCTGATTGTGGTACAGCCTGCCCATTAATTTGCTCCAGAGGAGAGTAACAAGCTGTCCGAATAGCAGTTATTTCATGCCCACCACCAATCCCTGTATCTAATCCTCCACTGGTGCTAACCTTCATCAAATAACTTCTAGTAATCTCTCGCGCTCCTCCAAAATCAATGAGTGCTAATTTCCCATTAGGTTGGCAGATAATATTTTCTGGCTTTATATCCCTATGAAAAAAACCAGAACGATGAACTAAATCAAGAATATCAATTAATTGTAACAACCAGTCATAGGCCAATTTTGAGGTAATTCGTCCATAAGATTTTACCCACTGAGCTAAATTTTCTCCTTCAATTTTCTCTATTACCAAACAATGCAGTTCTAATAAACCATCGTTCAGGGTAAAAGTAAAATAATCATCCCTGCTTGATTTAGGAATTCCGGGATGGTCAAGCAGTTGTAATACAAGTGATTCTCTCTGTAATAATTCAACTAATTTAAAATCGTCGCTCCACCTCAATACTTTCATTATTCTTATTCGAGGTTCTAAGTGTAGATTTACGTCAAAATCTTCAACCTCAAAGACATCTGTGTAAGCGTAAGGATTTTCGGACAAAGAACGCAATGGGCGTAGCAAACGAATCCGTCCGTTTATTAACAAGGGGTTTCCACAGGATAAACAATTCTCAGCATCATCGGGATTATGACGCTGAGGACAAAGAGGATTTATACAGTAACCCACGGGCTTACTTCTTTGGTTTGTATCTTTTCCGGCGTTTTATGCACTAAACCAAATGAATCAATTAAGATGTACTTTTTGACAGATGACTGTAAGCTATAGTCAGCTTCTAGCTTATTTGAACTTCTACTAACTTCAATCAATCCGCGTTGCTCTAAAATTTCTATCGCTGTTATTACTTGAGAAACTGACAAATCAAAACCTAGTCGCGCTTTTAAAGCATCAATAAGTTCAGAAAAGGAAATTGAAATTGATTTCTGCGACATTCCTTCTGCTAAAGAAATCATTATTTGTCTTTGTAGATTAGTTAAAACCCCAGCTTGTCCAAATTGCTGATGTAGCATAAATTGAAGTCGAGAATCAATTATTGTAGTATCATGCTCCAAAAATTTTTTCACGCTTCCTCCAAAAAAGCAATTAATGCGATCAGCAACCACTTCTAAAGCCGATGGGTTCCCATAATAATTTTCAACTAAACGTTTACATTCCTCACCACTCAAGCCTTTTTTGTATAGTATCTGCATTGCTGCACTTACCTCCAAGCCTTTTAGTTTGAAAGACCGAATAGGTATTTTTGTAGTGACAAAAGCAATTTCTTTCAAAGGTAATTGACTTGTTACAATCGTACAGCTAGAACTCTTTTGTTCCGCAAGTTTGATAAATAGTTTTTCGTATTCTAGTCTTTTCTCAAAACTATCAGATAGCGCCAATCTTTCAAATCCGTCTATAACTAGCAAACAACTATGCAAACGAAGTTGTTCAGATAGTAAAAATATTTTTGACTGGAAATTCTCTCCATTTGTTTCTACATTAAATATCCTATTTAATTCATCAATTAAATCATCAATTGATGAGCAATGATTCACTGTCTTCCAAATAAAATAATCGTATACATTACTTGAAGTATCAAAAAGTATTTCTTCAATTAACTTTGCTGCGAGGAAACTTTTTCCGATTCCTCCAACTCCAGTTAAAACTATACATTGTTCTTTAGAAAGAGTAATTTGTTTTTTTAAATAGCCAAGCTCGTCTTGTCTCCCGTGGAAACCTGCTATATCAGGCATTTGTCCATTTACTTTTGTTTTGCCCACTAAGGCATCATTATTCAATCTGGATGATTCTTGAGCAAAATAATCGTTTTTTGCTAATTTAAGCAAAAGAGGCTTTAGAGATATTTTTTTTACTTTCTCCCCCTCACCAATAACCTCTGAAAGCATATTCCACAAAGGGGGAGCTATTTTTTGTGATAAATAATACACATTGTAGCCATTTTCCGCAGATATCTTCTTGTAATCTTTGTCGTCCCAAATACCTTCAATAATAACCTTTTCAGGTGTTGTCAAGTACCTTCCAGTACGCTGGAAGACTCGACTCTCTAGAATCTTTATTACTTTTTCTATTCTCAAAACTTTCTCTATGCTCATTTAACTCCTAATTCCTCTTACTTATACTCAATGTTAAATTTTATTCTTGGTACTAATGAATATCTAAAAACTTTACAATTATTAACTGTTCTGTAGCTTTCAAATTGTCTTCCTAGGCTATAAGATTAAACTGCTACATCTAATAAGCAGTAACACACTGTTTGTATATGCATTGTAGCGGCTAGTTCGAGCAATAGTATCTAGCAAAGTAGGTCAAGCATATAAAAATGGGGTGAACTGAAGGAGGCAGTCGCCCAAATGTTGGAGTATGAAGTGGGGTAGAGGCAACATCTGCGGCAAGTGGTGTTTGAATACAGCTATCCCCTATTGGGTTTATACTTTGCGTAAAAACGTTACCAGTTCTTAGACACCTCTTAAACAATTATCAATAAATATGGATAAATTGAAAGTAAAAGCAAGCATCTCATTAGATACCAGATAGACAGATTTTCTGTAAGGTAAAGTTACGTTTACATGAAGCGACAGGAAGACAAATAACAGCACCAAAATTTAAAGGACAAAGAGCTACTAAGGAGTAAGCACCTTGTCCAAATACTAAAAACTAAATAACTCCAGAGCGGGGTAATCTCACGAAAACCAAGGAAGTGGCTATTAAAGTTTGGACGCTTTACCCACCAACTGGTCAAAAAGAGATTGAGTACACGCTGCTTCTCATATTGTATGGGAAGCCACGCGAAAATGGTACGTTCGCGTGGCAGTTTTTGTTGTTAAAATTCCTCAAGTTAGTTAAATGTAAAGTTTGATGAAGAAACTCCCCGAATTTTGTAGCAAAAAACAGTAGCAGCGTGACCAACCCCCTCTGAAGCTTGAAAACCAAGTAATCAGGGGAATAAACCGTGTTAAATAACAGAAACAAAAACCCCAAAAGCGCATTAGTTGAGCGCATGGGATCATGCATTACAGTGTTCGTACCTCAGCTTTATGCTGTGGTAGAAGGTAATTTCAAGAATATCCTTGCAAAAGCTAGAGTTTCACAGCTTTCAAATTGGCTGTGTTTAGGTGATGGGGACACAGGATCTTACTGGCAGTTATTGCTCGTAAACATAGTTCTCTCTAAGGAACCGCAAGGGGAGAACTAATGAACGCAGTGACAACTGAATACCCCAACAATCTCACTGCGGCTGAATACCATGAGTTAGCAGTGGGTAGTGCCATTCATCCGGCTTTGATTGAGCGCAACTTCTTCCACATAGAGGGAGAATCAGTCTACGACTACCTGTTTTCTGATAAAGTCCCACGGAAAAATGCAGGTCGAGTTACGGATGGATACATCAGGCGCTACCAGCATCTATTACTGGGTGGGACATGGATTCAGTCCCTTGACCCATTTAAAAACTGGCAACCAATGGACTGGGGAAGGATTAAGCCGAACTTCCCCCGCATGGATTGGCAAACAGGTAAGCCAGTTAAGTACGAATCCCCGCCCAAAACCGCCAACCGTGTTACTTATTTTGATGTTGCTAACTGCATTTGGGATCAAGTAGCGCGACGGTATAACATTAAGCGCTATCTCTCATTTTTGGCACTACGATTACTAGATCAAGTCAGCCCCCTAGTGTTCTGGGAATGGGTGAAGCAGCATCCAGAGATACCCATAATATTATGTGAGGGTGAGAAGAAGGCGGCCTGCTTACTCAGTCTGGGATTTGTCGCTATCGCCCTGCCTGGAATTTGGAACGGGCGCGTGGGCAAACAAGATTTTGATGAACGGTTGCATCCTGACTTAGTACCAATGGCTCAGGCGGGACGCAAGTTCATTATTTTATTTGACCACGAAACTAGACCTAAAACCCGCTGGTCAATTTTTCAAGCAACTATGCGGACTGGTAGAGCTATCGTTGCTGCGGGATGTACTTGTGAAGCTGCATTACTGCCAGGACCAGAGAAAGGTGTTGATGATTTTGTGGCGTCCAGAGGTAAAGATGCGAATGGATTATTAACTGCAATCATTGATGATGCCAAATCACTTAAAGATTACCAGCACTCGTATCGAGCTAGAAAATGGGGACTGAGCAAGTACAAGCCAGATGTGACAGTCAACGTTAAGTATCTGTCTCAAGCTCTTTGCATTCCTGACCAAGCCCCGTTGGGGCGGGGTGTGGGGGAGAAAGAGCATCGAACAACCAGTGGGTCACAAGCCTCGTCTTCTCAAAACGATTGTATTGGTGGGGGTTCCAAGCCTCGACCAATACCCAACACCCAACACCCTATTCGTGACCTGTCAGAAAAATGCTCCAATGTGCCTGAACTGTATGAGATAAAAACAGAAGAATGTTTTACTCAGTCTGTGGAAGGAGAAAGGGGGCTATTTGCAGGGGGAAGAGGAGAAATTTCTCCTCACCTCCCCGCTAAGAGATCCTCTGCCTCTTTAGGGTTTCCCAAATCAGGGCTGGTAGTGTTGTGGAGTGACATGGGTACGGGAAAAACTGAACTCATGCGCTGGTGGCGTGACCAAAATCCTTCGGCGCGATTTCTCAACAACGGTCATCGCGTCAACTTACTGAAAAATCTGGCCGAACGCTTGCAGACTGCCATGTATTCAGAACTTGGTTATGTGGGATTAGCCAAAGCCACAGCCCTAAGTATTACCATCGACAGCTTGCACAAGCTAAATACCCAAGCCCTCACCTACGGCTGCATATTTATTGATGAGGCCTGCCAATATCTAGTTCACCTCCTACACAGTAATACTTGCAAAGAACACCGGGCAGCAATACTGGAAGTACTGGAATATATAGTATACAATGCGCCACTCGTTGTCATCGCTGACGCACACATGGATGACGTGACGGTGGATTTTTTCCGGGCAATACGACCACAAGGAGAAATCCCCTACATTGTCAAAAACGAGTGGAGAAATGGAGATCGCACTATTTATTGGTATGAAGGTGATAATTCCAGCGGCTTAGTTGCCCAAATCTCAGCGGCGCTGATGGCAGGACAGAAAATCATGGTGGTCAGCGACTCTAAACGTTTCATCAAGAAACTGGAAAAATCATTGTTAGTCAAGGTTGAAGAATCTTCTAACTCTGACCAAGCCCCGTTGGGGCAGGGTGTAGGGTGTAGGGTGTGGGGTGTAGGGGAGAAAGAGCATCGAACAACCAGTGGGTCACAAGCCTCGTCTTCTCAAGACGATTGTATTGGTGGGGGTTCCAAGCCTCGACCAATACCGTCTTCCCTACACCCTGCCCCCTACACCCTACACCCTAATCTTGACCCCACACCCCCACACCCCCAGACCTCTAGACCCTTAAAAATCTGGTCTATCCACTCGGACAACTCTGGCAGTGAAGAAAATATCGCTTTCATCAAAGATATCACCAACGCCGTTAAGAACCTCGATGCCTTGTTCACTTCCCCCAGCTTGGGAACTGGTGTAGATATTTCCCAGTATCATTTCGATTTAGTGTTTGGTGTATTTCATGGTGTTAGCCAAACTGCTACCGAATGCGCCCAACAGCTGTACCGCTATCGTCCCAAAGTCCCGTTTCACGTTTGGGTAGCCCCTCGCCCTCCCTTTGGCTACAAAGAGACTAACGCCACCAAGATTAAAGAACGATTACTGCAAACTAACGAAATGACAGCTTTTCTCTTGCGGATTGACCGTCAAACAGGCAAACGGGGCGCGGAGAAAGATTGGGCGCTGGAAGCTTACTGCCAAATTCAAGCCAATCGTAGCCAATCTATTAATAACCTGCGTGATGATTTGCGATCGCTCCTCACCGAAATGGGTAATACATTTATATCTGTCGGCAGTGACGATGATCCCAAAGCCATTGAGCAATTGAAAGAAGCTGCCGCAGCTTTGGACACTGCCTACTATTCATCTGTTGCCAAGTCCCACAATATTTCAGCTAGTGAGTACCGCGCCCGTCAAAGCAAAGATTACCTGACCCCAGAAGAGGTTTTTGAATGTGAAAAATTCCGCATTCATGATTCCTACGGTATGGATGTCACCCCTGAATTAGTGGAAAAAGATGAAGGCGGTAAATTAATCAGAGCGATCGCCTCTCTTGAAGCAATTTTATTAGAACCAGACGACACAATTGTTGACCCCAAAACTGGGCGGCAATACCCTACCCCACCCACAATTGTCACCCACAAAGACCGTACCGAACGGGATAATTTACCTTTGTGCATCGACTGGGGTAATTATTCCGCAAAGTGGCTGGCACGCTTCAACTTGGGTTTACATCATATTCTCAAACGCTTAATTGCCGG
Source organism: Nostoc sp. CCY0012 (assembly GCF_963920855.1). Lineage (NCBI taxonomy): Bacteria > Bacillati > Cyanobacteriota > Cyanophyceae > Nostocales > Nostocaceae > Nostoc > Nostoc sp. CCY0012. The sequence continues at coordinate 16,791 of NZ_CAWUDM010000070.1, forward strand.
GAACGAAATTACTGCCACCGACCCAAATTTACTCAAGATGACAGTGATTGCCATTGATTGCGCTGCTCATATCAAAGCCATTCTGGGCTTTACTGTCCCCAATGAGTCTGAACCGATCTGGTTGCTGGCCACTTTACTTGAGCAGCTGGGGCTAAAGTTGTCCTGCCGCAAGCAGGGGCCACGCGGAAAACAAGTAAAAATTTACTCGTTATCAAAGTCGGAATGGGAATTTGCTCAGGCAGTAATGGCTCATCGCCAAAACAAACGTGACCAAAAAGCTCAAGCCCAGTTCCAGTATGAGTTTGACTCCAACCAATCCTCCGTATCCACCCCCCCCCATATTGGTATAGGGAACCCCCTAGTAGAGGGGGTGGATACTACACAGCTAGAACCACCCTCAACTGACCGCACTACCCGACTCCATCGTGTGGAAATACTGCGCTCTGGTATCAAGCAGGGCATAGACGCGATTAAAAATATTCTCAAGCCCTGGAATGAGATTTGGCGATGGGAGACGGTGCTGGAATTGGAAGCGATGGCGCCTAATGTATTGCGGCAAGTCGAGGCCGCAGTTCCAGAATTTTACCAGTGGCTATCTGAAGCGGTGTTGCCTATGGAGGGATAAATATCACGTTGGAGAATGTTGACCTTTTTTTGAATTGATTTGACCACAAATTTTTTCATACCTAATTGGAGCCTATAGATACTATGCTTCAGGAAATAGTTTTAGAAAAAGGGGATCAACTGGTTGAAGTTGATGAGTTGACCCCATCTGAACAAAGCGATCGCCTATACTTAGAGCGCCGGGTGGAACGGGCGTTTTATGAAGCGGGGAAAGCGCTCTGTGAGTTGCGAGATCGCCGACTTTATCGCTCAACCCACAAAACCTTTGAAGAATATTGCCGCGTTCGCTTTGGGCATAGTCGGCAAAAGTCCAATTATTTGATTGCGGCAGCTGATGTTTTCGACAATTTGACAACAAATTGTTGTCAAAATTTGTCGGAGTCGGATTTGACAACAAATGGTTTACAAATCTTGCCCACCAGCGAAGGACAAGTTAGACCCTTAACAAAGTTAGAACCATCACAACAGCAAGAGGTATGGCAAGCCGCAGTAGAGGAAGCGGGTGGTAAAGTCCCAAGTGGTAGGGTTGTCAAAGATGTGGTACAGCGCATCATGGAACGAACCAAAGTCCCCAACACTTATCAGATTGGTGAAGTCTGCCAAATTCTAGCTAAAGATAACCCTGATTTACGGGGTAAGGGTGGTTGTTGGTGTATTGTCAACCAAATTGGCGATTTCAGTTGTACCGTGATGACTTGGGATGGAGACTATACCGTGAGAATGGATTATTTAAAGCCCATGAACTATTTAGATCAGGAGTGTGAGCAAATGCAATCATTGAGTGCGCGGATCAACAAATTGCGTCACAGTGGCAACTTAGAAAAAGCGGCTGATGCTGTCCTTAAACACCTGGGGTCAGTCAATCGCCCTTATTTGACCGATTTGGAAGAAAAAATGTTGAGTTTAATTGAGATGGAATGCAGCACTAAATCTTCATAGTGATTGTACAAAGCGCCCGTGGGAGAATCGCTGTGTTGCTGACGGTAAGCGTTAGCCGTGCCGTCACAACAATTCACAGATCAATCAAGTTTAAAGCGCTGCTGTCATGAGGTCGAGCTTTAAGGTAGCGGTCAGTAATCGCCAGATTGGAGTGTCCCAAAGTATCTTTAACCAGTACAGGGTTAGTACCCCGCTCGATAGCGTGAGAACCGTGGGCATGACGTAACCAGTGAGCTGATACTTTAGCACTGAGTCCAGCTTCCACGGCGATCGCTTTCACAATTGGGTGCAAATTTTGCCGCTCTAAGTGTCCACCCTTTTGACTAGAGAAAACTGCATCTGTAGCACTGGCATTGTCCTTGAACTCCATCAGTTCAGCCCACAACTTAGACTTAATCAGGATCGTACGGTTTTTGTTACCTTTGGCTTTGCGTACATACACCTGACCACTGTCATGTCTAGGAGTCAAATCTGCCCAAGTTAACTGACAGATTTCGCTGGCCCGTAGCCCTGCTTGGTACAACAGCTTGATGATCAGCAAATTTCTTTTTGCTGTGGATTGTCGCTTAGGAGTTTTGGCTGCTTCTAGATGTTTTTGTGCAGCCCGCACCATTAATTTAATATCTGCTTCGTCTAAATAGCGTTCATTGATGACATCCGGTAGTTCACCCAGTTTGATAGCCATGCCCACATTAAAAGGGATATATCCAATTTTATGCGCGAAACTGATCAGGCTCTTGACAGCAGCAATATAGATTCGGCGGGTACTGTCGGCGGTGGTTTGAAATTGTGTACTGTATTCTACCAAGTCTTCATAGGTGACTTTCTTGAGGGGTTTGTCCAGGAATTCTAAGAACCGTCGAATGTAACGCTGATAGGACTGGACAGTTGAACGGGCTTTTCCATCCAACCATAAGGCAATTAGCTTCGCCTCCGCCTGGGCATTGGGGAGGGAAGCGATCGCCTGACGGTACTTATTTACCTGGACTATAGAGAGAGACATTTTATACTACTATAATAATCATACATAAGTTAAGTTTTGTCTGATTTTATAATGTCTGATTTTTATTGTCCCTCAATATAGACATTGTGAGTTACTCCAGCACAACAATTAATTTCTGAAAATATGCCTGTAGTATATGGAAATTACTGAATAAAAAGACATTATCAATACTTGGACAATACAGAGAAATTATGTAATGCAAAATTGCCAAAAGGCAAATCAAGAGCGACGGATGCCAGTTAGTAATTTCTCTGATGAGATTTAATTGCCTCTAATCTTTTCGGCAAAGTTTGCTGAACAGTTACCTGATGCCATTTTGCAGGAGCCAGCCAGTAGTGAGAGGGGATTTTTGCCAGACCCGGAAACAGCATGAAGGCTCCCAAGAGGTAATCAATGACGTTGAAATCGGCTGTGATGCCACTAAAAGCTTTGATTTTTTCTAAAGCCAGCCAAAATTTTTCTTCGGTTTTGCGTTTAATGGCATAATATTCCTGTTGTTCTGGGGCAGAAAAAGTAGAGTTAGTTTGATGCCAGTTCCAAAGTAAACAACACTGTCCTAATGATAAACCGAGTGGTTGTAGCAAAAGGGCAGCACGGTAGTATAGCCCAGAGCGGCGCAACATATAAGGATGTGCCATCAACGGTAGACCAGCCACCTTTGCAGCTTGTTGAATAATATGGTGTAGTGAGCGTTCTGAGAGACGTTGTTTTCGTTCAGAGGCGAATAGCCAGTCCGTGGTACGTTCTGCTTCGAGTTGTTGGAGAAAATCAATTTCCATCGCAGACAGTGGTTGCAGATTAACTACAAGTTGCGGTTGACAACGGCTAGTTTTTTGGCGATTACGTAGCACAATTAAATTGTTGTTGCTCAAGTCGAGGTCACACCAACGTAACCAACATAATTCAATGGGTTGCAAGGCTTGGCAGAACAGCAGGATGGCAAGCAAGGAATTACGGATGGGAGAGCGTGTGCTATCCATTGCAGCAATGAGAGCGTCAATCTCATGCAAGTAGAGGAACTCGCGCTCTCGACGTTCTAAGAAAGGGACTTTAAGTGGGGGTAGTGATTTGGACATGACTTTTTGGAATTCAAAATGCAAAAAAAGGTCAGTTCTGGATTGATTTATGTTTGACTTTGCTTGAAAGTGCTATGGCATTTCCCCAGATGCCAATAGCTAAAATTCCTAAGAGCAAGGATGGTTCAGGAATAGATGTAATCGTGCGAAACTCGATTGGCGTATTGACAATCAAATTACCGTTAGCATCAAAAATTTGGTCTAACGAGTTAACACCGTTATTGAAGAAAGTCACGTTAGAAACTACCTTACCACCAGTACTTGTTGGGCAACCATTTGGGGCGTTAGTGCCTACGTAGCGATTTGGTTCCCAAACAAGTGAGTACTCGTGCTGACCAGTCGCGGTCAAATTCATGCTGGCATTGGGGACATTTGCCAGTAAATAAAGGATGCCAATCAATCAGTTCTAATTGTTCCTCTGGTGTCCATCGCTGTTGGGGCTGCAAAATCAACTCGCCGTTGTAATAACTGGCCCCCTCTGGCTGCCACATTTCCACAGGTTCAGCGTTGGGGTTTTCTCGAAAATCTAAGCAGCTGTCATTATTTGGCCCCGTTGGGTGAATAGCACAGACTATGTGGGGGTCATGAGAGTAGAACTGGCAGCGATCGCATTCTGGAAGTTGTGGCATTGTCCCAATTTCTGCGTTATTTGTCAGCAGAATTTACTGTTACCTTTAATACTTAAGTTACCAACTTGGCATGATTAACTATCATCATGCAATTAAGTCACAAATTTTAGACACAACAAAAACCCCACGGATCAGGTGAGGTTGATTTAGGGTTTCTCTTGTAGGTACAAATGTACTATATTTAAAAGTGAATAGCAAAAGCGATCGCATCCAGCACAGCGCGAGAGTGCGATCGCCTTGTACTGAGTATAATCGCTCTCAATTATGGGAACACTAAAAATAGTGGTTATCGATCACCAAATTCCAGCGAGGAAACTGATATTTATAACATCATGTCTAAAACAACACTGGCAACTGGCTTAGTTATTAGTTTAATGTTGGGTTTATTGTCCAGCACTCCAACCAATGCTCAAGAAACATATATTGACAATACCTGCAAACAAAATCAGCAATTAGACGAGTTTGACAGATTTACGGTTATGTACAAATCCGAATTTAAAATAAAAGGACAAACTTATTGGTTTTACTCAGGTCAGTATATAGATGCTTCTCCAATTGTCTGTATTTCTCGACCAGGGTTTAAACAAGCAAAACCCTTAAAAATACAACAAATACAGTCTGGTTACATCGATAAAATCGGTAAAGATCCACGCCATACAACAGCTTTTCTTATTACCATCCGTGAGGGTAATGGTTCTTATGTACCAATAACCCAACATCGACTCAATTTGTCCACACCTAATAAACCTGTAATGACCAAACTAAGAACTTGGAAATCAGGGCAGTAATTGATACATTGCATCATGCCATCACCAACAAAATTTACACCATAAATTAATTAAAGATATGTCTCAAAATAATATTCAAGATGGGTTAATTGTTCTGGTTCCTTATGATGCTGGGCAAGAGTTTTATTCATCATATAGAGATGAAGAAGTTTATTTACCAGTTTATGTAGCAACAAATGACAAAGATTTAGCTTTAATGGCTGTTGCCCACCTAGCTTGTCAATCTGTATATGTAACTTTTTCATCATCAGATGAAACCCAAAAAGAGTGGAAAAAAAGGAAATACCCAGGAACTGCCAGAAAACCAAAATTAGACTTACCTCGTACCTATAAAGCCTATGAGATACCTGAACCGGGTGATTGTTTTTGCTGTGCAGGTATGAAAGATTTTGAAGTTATGGCACCGGAACAATTCTTGAAAAGATTACAAACTTCGCCAAATGATTTTGTTCTTTCATTATTAAAAGATGAGGATGAGGATGAGAGGGAGAATGATATTTGGCAGGAATTTGATAATTGGTGTGTCAAATTTTTCAACTACTCACTTTTTACAAAAGTATAAATTAGACAACGTGATTGAAGAGATGATCTGAAAATCGTAGTGTGCGAAACACTCAGTCGGGTAAACTTTGGGCTTTAAAAGCCCCCACCATATTACTTTCAGTAATTGGTGGTGGGTAGTTTACGTTCAATCTAACTTTTTTTGACCATAGCAGTATTTTAGGTCTTGAGGGATTGCGATCCCCTCATTCTTAGAGGAAACTCAGGTGATAGCGCAAGCGCTGTTTCTTGGATGCCCGGAGGGCTTTGGTCAGTTCGCCCCCAACCAATTCTTAGAGGAAAACTCAAACGGAGGCGCAACCCGTCGCAGACATCGCATGACCGCGCCACAGAGCCAACCCCATCCACGATTCATTTTATGATTTATTAGAGTTAGCATCAGCACCAATAATTGCTTGGAACAGATTCCCTAAGAAAAATAAAGATGCTCCAACTAACAATACGAGCATTAAGCTAGCAAGTGCAGCAAAGGGAGAAGTGATGAACAAAATTAAGAAGGCAAACATCAAAATCGTTAATACTGTTCTATCCATCTTTTTTCACCTTTAATAGTTGCTTATCTCCAGCTAACCACTTAAGTCATGAAGCAAACATATATCTAACTGAAGGAATTAGTCTAATTCTCTAGTAGCATTTTGAAGCCAATATGTATAAATGCGATGGGCTACGCCCCACCGTAGGCGATGGCGCGGAGCGCAGAAAGGTGGCGTTAGCGGAGCTTATCGTAGATATCGCCAACGCCTTCACTTTCCTTTTTTTCCTCTAAGAAATTTTGGGGTATCTATGCTGTACCGTATTAAATTGCTGCACCAAATAATTATTAAGTTTAGATGCTAGATTTTAAACACTAAGTAGACAAAGTAAAAATAAGTTTCTCGGCTCAAAAACTCCATCTGACTGTGAAAACTGCGATAGCGGGTGGTAGGTGTGGGAGACGAATGTGCATCCATTCCTAAGCCCCGTGCCATCAATACAGATCGCTTCATGTGCAATGGATCGCTAACAATCAGAAACTTGGTTAATTGGTGAGCATTCGCTACTTCCAAAGCATTTTTGAGGTTCTGGTGAGTTGTGTGAGATTGAGTTTCAGTGAGAATATCAGCAGCTTTTACCTGTTGCGTGATCGCATAATTTTTTCCAACTATGGCTTCAGGTGGTTCATGACTCTCGCCAACTCCGCCAGTAAAAATGATTGTCTTAACAGATCCATTTTTATATAAGTTAATGGCGTGATTAATTCGCTCTTTAAAAACAGGAGATGGTTCTTCTCCCCAAACTGCTGCTCCTAAAACAATTGCTGCATCTGCCTTGATATTATGACTACTGCTGCCATATAAATAAATACTTGAGGCTATAGATGCGATCGCCAGCAACAAGGCAGATATTAAAGCCACTGTAACCAAAATTAACCATTTTTTGGGAATTTTGTAATTTAACATATTGCTACATTACTATCCCTTCAAATACTCTGCCACGGCTGCCAAATCTTCTATTGCTCGGTTCAAGCGATTTAGCATAGCTTCGGCTACTTCCGGTTGAGCGTTGACATTTTCTAGTTTTTCTTTGAGATGATGGTCAAGGGCTTCTATCCACAACGATAATTGCGTATGCCGAACTGCTGTAAGTAGCCCCATATTTCTTAAAACAGCCAAATGAAACCCAAGTTGCTCTTGTCCACCGTAGCCCAGGTATCCGTTCCATAGTTCCAGCTTTTCTGGAGTAAATTCTGCATATTGGTCAAATGTAATACCCGCCGGCTCTAGTTGGGGTTGTGGCAGTGGAGGTTGAGGGTTAGTCATAGTAAATTGTTTAACGATGGACTGCAATTCGCTTACCGGGGTCTTGCTTTCTTACCCACACCAAGAATTGAGGATATCAAAATTGGTTTAATCCCACATTCCGCACCCCCCGGTGTCACAATCGGTAATTTCGTATTTTTGAATTCATTTTAGGATGTTTTTTATACAAAAAGGTCGAAATCTTAGGTGGCGATCGCTAATCCCAAACCCCCAAACGACCATTTTTCGTTGTGTGACAGTTTAGGGTGCGGAAGATGGGTTTAATTGCTGTATCAGCAGATTATCCTTCTACAGATGAAGTTAAGTATTTACGTTTTCCTAAGGTCATGCAATTACCTACACCTAATCGTCTTGATTTCAACTGACATAAGCACAATAAATTAATTCCACTAATAGGTAATTATCACTACATCACTATCTTATTTTACCTTAATGTAATAAACTTTAATTCAGACTGAAGTACTTCAAGTTGATTTTTGAATAAACTGATTCGCTTTATAATGCTCAATTTATTAACTTACATTAATTCACAAACAAAATTTTTATTTAAAGGATATGAATCAAAACATTTTCGGACTCCCATTTTCTATAGTATTTGGTGCTGCTAGTGCCTTTTGCTTAGGAACATTGCCTGCAAATGCCAACCTATTAATTAGTAATACTACAGGGAATAATGTTGTACTTTTTGATGAACAGAACGGCCAATTCTTAGGGAATTTTATTACATCGGGTAGTGGGGGGTTAATCAGTCCAGATGATTTGAACTTTGGAGTAGATGGGAATCTTTATATCTCTAGTGGTAATAATCCCAGTAATTCCGCAATCCTTCGCTACGATGGAAAAACTGGCAAGTTCATTGATGTTTTTGCCTCTGGGGGCGGTTTATCACGACCCTACGGTGCTGCGTTCGGGCAGGATGGATTCCTTTACGTCAGTAGTTTTCTTACCGACCAAATCCTCCGCTACAATGGCACGACTGGTAAATTTATTGATGTTTTTGCTTCTGGTAACGGTTTGTCTGGTGGATTAAATGGGCCAAATGACTTGTTATTTGCTCCAGATGGTAGCTTGTATGTTACTACTCAGGGAAGCATCGCTGTAAATAACGAAGCCACCTTTCCTGGTATACCCAGTCAGGTATTGCGTTTCGATTTAGCCACGAAGACTTCTACGGTATTTATCGATCAGCCAACTCCATCACCAGATAGTTTCGGGTTCGTTAGTTTTCTCGGATTAGCTCTGGGGCCAGATAGTGACTTATTTGTTAGCGATTTTGCCAACGATATTAGGCGTTACAATTTACCAACAGGAGCATTAATTGATACTTTATCGACGAACTATACAGGTACTGTTCCTAGTAGTAATTTCATCGGCAATTTAGCTTTCGGAGCAAATAATACTCTTTATACAGTCGGCTTTGATTTTACTCAAAATAATCAAGGGGCGATTCTTCGCTATAACGGCGTTACAGGAGCGCCTTTACCATCTCAAGGTAATACTAATGCTATCTTTGTACCTACTACTGATAAGTTGTCACGTCCCATCGGTATTGCCTTCGTCAGTCAAAATTTGGCTTCTGTTCCTGAAGCCAATACGTCCGTCGGCTTACTATCTTTAGGAGTTTTCTTCTCAATTTCATGGCTAAAAAGACAGCAGATAAAACGTAACAATTAAATCTCAATCAAGTCAAACGAAAAACATTGCAGATGTTGCTTCTAATTGGTCAGAGCGAATTTTAGAGATGTCTGGTTTGTTGAGTTCCCAATCAATTAGAGCTTAGTCTGAGCGATCGCTACTATCATCTTTGTGCTGTGATGCCTTCTTATGGCTTTGGTGGCATTCAGCCAACGTCATTGAAACCCCAACAACTAATTATAGTAGATTCAAGGTTTAATCTAATTATCGTTTTCAATAAGCATTATATAAGTTTCAACTAATTGATAATATTCAAATGAGCCAAAAACGGAAAAATAATTCTAATAACCCAAACCTTAAAATACTAAAACAAAGACACAGATTTTTTCTAAATCCTTATAAGGATTGTGCTTTTACTAAATGCCCAAAGTGTGAAACGAAAACGAAAGTCCGGAAATTTCCTTTAGTGATTCATATTGAACCACAACAGTTATTTTTGTTGAACAAACAGTGTAAATATTGTCTAAACTGTGACTTAATCATTGCTAAGAAGCAAGAAATTGAGCAATTGATGGCTGCTACTTTTATTCAAAACAATCCTAATATCATCGGCAATAACTACGTAGTTATGGGAACAGTTGACAAACAAGATTGGCGAGAAGGTGATAAAAATCTACTTTCTCCATCGGAAATGGTAGGGCGTATATATATATTTAAAGATGTTTGGGATTTTGAAGTCATTCCCGCAGGTTGGTATCCGAGCGAAGAAACATAAGGAATTATTTAACAATTGATGTGTAAGATAATTTCTCAAATACTTAGTGTTATCCTAATGCAATTCAAAGAAAGACTCTTGCCCCAAATGCTTCACATAACTTTTTACAAGATGCTCAAGTTTACCTTGTTCCCCTATGTAAATCCAATCATCAATTCTTCCCAAGAAGCAATATCTTTGGGTCATGAATATTCGTTGCTGTTCACTAATCAAAACAAAACGAAGCATTGGAGAATAGGAGATAGAACGCTTAAGTATAGTTTTCCTTTCACTTAAATTATCTGATGAAGAAAAATTTATGAATCCTGACAAAAGGTTAACATCTTGATCCGGTGTATATACAGTAATTATTTCTTTTTTTATATCTATTTGGTAATCTTGTAAATTAGAAAATTTCTTGATTCCTGCTTCTACTATCACTTTTTCTTCATCAGTGATAATTTTAGGCTGGACTTTTCGTAAAAACACCTGAGCGTTAGGATTTTCATAAATCTCATAGCCATCTGGTATAGTTTCTAATAGATTACCTTCGCTTTTCATTGAAAAAAAATACTTTGACTTACCTGTTTTAGTAGTGCCTTGATGGAGATAATATATTTTTTCTTTTCTATTGATATACTGTATTGACATTTGTCTAACTACTTCAAGACTTGCTTTACTTGATAATCCTTTTCTAAAATTAATGATACTTTATTTCTTCTTAGAGCGATTTTTCCGACGAGATTCTTTCTGCATTTTCTTCTTTTTTGCTTGGTTTTTAGACTTTTTAGAGGCTACGAGACTAAATTCTTCTGGAATAAAAACGTCATACAATGGATGTCTCTCTTGTAGCTGAAAGCAACTCCAATTCTCCATTTCTGAGATGACATCTTTAATAAAAGAATATTTGGGATCGTTACGTAATCTCTTTAAAGCTTCTTCTCTATCTACCACTAAATAAGTGTTTACATCTTCTTGGTCAATAACAAACAAATCAACCAAATCTTTTTCAAAAGCCTGCTCAATTTGTTCTTGCAGTTCGATAGCACATATCTGTGCGCTATTGGTTACTAAAGTAGACCAAATATAATAATCATCTTCTTGAGGTAAGGTAGAATATAGATTAGCATAATATTGTATAACTTGTTCTCTAGTTATTACTTCTTGAGCTAATAAAACCAATAAAGTTTCTAAGGCAGCACTTCTTACATATTCATTAGCTTCTGGATTTTCTACCAGTGATTTTATCAACTCAATATTTCCGTGACTAACACAAGCAAGTATTCTGCCTAGATCCTCAGTTACTACATCTCCAGTTACATCTAGTGCAATATCGCCGGGGACGGAAAAAAACTTAATAATTACAGGATATGCTGATATCTCCCTAAACTGCGCTAGTAAATATAAAGCATGAATATGTAAGATATAGTCTTCTTTTTCTAGTAACTCTTCTAAATTGTTACTCAGCTTTTCTAAGGTTTCTATTAATATAGGTGTAATAACTTCTCTTTCTTCAATAGCTCTTTCTAAGGCTAAACGCGGAAATTCTCTAGTATTATTTTCTAACTGGGATAAAATTTCATCTATTTCCATCTGTCAAAAATTGGCACTGCTGCTTTTAAATAACTTCAAGTAGTGTATCAAGTTATATACAGTTTGATAATATCTCTGGCATCATCAAGGCTACAATGATCCCTATAAAGTAGATTATTACTCCTGAAGTGACAGAATATCTCATGATGTTGCAGTGAGTTAACACAGCTATGAGATAATGCTCTTTTGCAGAAAACTTATGACTGCTGTTTATATTCAAGATGAAACAGAGTTAGATACGTTGCTGGAAACCGAGTCGTTAGTTGTAGTAGATTGTACGGCTACTTGGTGTGGCCCATGTAAACTCATTGCGCCATTGATAGATAAACTGGCAGCAGAATACAGCGATCGCGTCAAAGTCTTTAAGCTAGACCTCGATGCCAACCAACCTGTCGCTAAACGATTTGGCATTCGTAGCATACCTGCTGTCATGTTCTTTCAGCAAGGGAGCTTGGCAGAAACAATCGTCGGTGTTAAAACCTATGAAGAATTTAGTAGCACCCTTAATAAGTATTTGGCTGGATTATATTTGAGTATGTGCATGAATTAAGACCGATCACTTTGGCTACCAAATTACCAAAATGTCCAGAGCTTTGTCTTTTATTCATGAGAAAATCTCATTGAGTAACTGTAAATGTTGCCTTACCGGAGTAATCGTATTCGCAGCCATCATCCCACTTGCAGCCACAGCAGGCAAGCCAATTCCGGGAAAAGTCGAATCTCCACAACACAACAATCCAGTTAAAGGTGTATTACCACCAGGAAATAAACCTTTACCTGCGGCTATAGCTGGCCCGTAACTACCTCGATGACGACGCAAAAATCGGGCATGGGTCAGAGGAGTACCTACCAAAGTTACTTCGCAACGAGAACGAATATCGGGAATGACTCTTTCTAAAGCTTGCCACATTACTTCCGCACGTTCTTGTTTTAATAAAGTATATTCTTCGCTATTGCGTTCCTTGCCTTGCCAAAGAGAATAAGGTTCATTCCCAGGAGTATACACATGAATTACGTGCTTACCTACTGGTGCTAAAGATGAGTCAAGAACTGAAGGAATGGATATCAAAACTACATTTTGCGGTGCAGTGATGCCTTTGTCCCAATCGTTAACTACAATGTGGTGAATACCCAAATTGCTCGGTAATCCTGTGGCATCGATACCTAAATGCAGGTGCATGAAACTATCACATTCAGGTATAGCTTGTTGTTGTGCCACATACCGTTTGGGAACAGCACCTGCGGGAATTAGTTTCAGGGTATCCCAAATAGAAGCATTAGAAACAACGGCTTTACTTGCTCTAATTTCTTGACCACTCCGCAGTCGCACCCCCACAGCCCGGTGGTTTTCTACTATTATTTGCTCAACATGAGCATTCAAAACTAACTTACCACCATGTTTAGTCAAACCCCGTACTAGCGCATCAACTAATGCACCACTTCCACCAATCGGATAATCTAACTTGACATGGGGACGATACCAATCAGCAAACATAAAAGCCACTTCTGCGCCAATTGTTCCATCTGCGGGTAGTCCAGATAGTAGGAAGCAAAGTAAATCTAACCAGTGGCGAATAAATGGATCTGTAATTACACCATCAATAATACGGGAGAAAGACCCTGTTAATTTAATGACGTTAGCGGCGTTTTGCAGTACATTAGGTGCAAATTTACCCACAGTTAACACCGCACCTAAATCATAACGCAGGGCAGCAGGTGGCATAGCAATCGCACTCTTCGCCAAAGGTGCCATAATTTGCTGTAGTTTTCGCCATTGGGTTACAGCTTGTTCTCCCCGCAGTTGTTGCAATATCTCACAAAACTGGTCAGCACCAACTTGAGCATCAAAATTTCCTTCTGGTAGATAACAACCCCAGGTATCATAATGAACACAGGGTATATTTTCCCCAATGGCATCGAGAACTTGGCGTAAGGGATTGGGAGAAGGAGTATAGGATAAGCCAGAATACAGGGATGGGCCAGAATCAAATTTGTAGCCGTTGCGTTCAAAAGCATGAGCTGCACCGCCTGCAATGGAATGACTTTCTATTACCGTGACATCAATTCCATAACGTGCCAAAAGTGCAGCGCAACTCAATCCGCCAATCCCGCTACCAATTACCACTACTTCTGTGTTGCTCAATCAACTCAATCTCCAATCAGTCTTTTGGTGAGTATTTTTGTATTGTCTTGTGATTACTGTTAAAGATACAAGGACATTCAGGACAATTAAGAAATACTCAATTTATGGTAACGCGAATCAAAAGCTTTAACAAAGACTAAAATTATCTCCACGAACTAGTTAGAGGCAAATTAATGGAATCTACACAGAAAAAACGAGCATTGATCACAGGTGGTAATAGAGGAATAGGATTGGCGATCGCCCAAGGTCTCGCAGCAAAAGGTTATGAAGTAATTATTACTTCACGCTCTCTTGATAATGCCCAACAAGCTGCTGCGAAACTGCAATCAAAGGTGATTCCTATCGAGTTGGATGTTACCGATGATCGCTCTATTAACCAAGTAGTAGAAACCCTGCGTCAACAGATTGATCAGTTAGATGTTTTGATTAATAATGCTGGCATATATCCTGACGATGGTATCAATATTCTCACCATTTCCCGTGAGTTACTCGATTCCACCATGAATGCCAACGCTTTTGGCCCAATTCGCATGGTACAGGCCTTTTTACCTCTCTTGGCAAAATCCCCAGATGCCAGAGTTATTAATGTTTCTAGTGGGTATGGGGCATTGGAAGATTTATCCGCCGATGTCCCAAGTTACTGCCTATCGAAGCTGGCATTAAATGGTGCAACTATTATGTTGGCACAAGCTCTGCACTCTAAAGGCATCGTTGTCAATTCCGTTTGTCCAGGGTGGGTGAGAACAGATATGGGCGGAGCATCAGCACCACGCTCACCAGAACAAGGAGCCGATACTGCCATCTGGTTGGCTACCGATGCTCCACGGAATATCAACGGTAAATTTTTGCGCGATCGCCAAGTAGTTTCTTTCTAAAGCTGAAGCGTCAGGTTAGCGGTGGGAGCATGTCAATTAATCCAGCTTCTTCCTAAAAACAAAAAAATACATCAGCATTAATCAGGAATTAGCAGAGAGAAATTTAAAGATATAGTTAGGAATTTATTTAGCTACAATCCCATAATCAGGCTTTGAAAATTGTTTTCCAAAAGTGACACAATAGGGTTAATTACCAACATTTTTAGTTGAGTTTACAGCTTGCAGTAAGTTCTACATTTAAGAAAGTTCCTGAGCGGGGTGTAATTGAACGCAACTGTTGAATAAAAGCTTTAAATTTGGCATCAGTTATACCGAAGCCAGCTTCAGCACAAGCAGACAAACCTCCTTCGATGGGAATAGGAGAACCTACTTTGGGACTATAGACAATGAATTTATCGACAGTGCCAGTACCAACCGCAAACCCGATAACTTGGCGAACTGTTCGCAAAGCGGCATTATCTAATGTACCACCAATACTGCCAATACTGACATTAACCGCACGGCTTTCAGCTAATGCCGGCGCGCTCATCGACAATATTGCTCCGACAATCATCAAACTGCTAAACTTTTTCATTTTCTCTTCTCTAAAAAATTGCAAAACTAATACAGAGGTTTTGTTGCTTACTGATTAACATACGGGCATTATCTGAAGATAATCATTTATTAAAGCAGGGTTTAAGAAACAGCTTTTTCAAGAAAAATGTAACTGCAAAAGTATTATTCACACACAACCACTATTTTCTATAGGAATCATATTTGATCTCTGAAAAAGACTCCACAATAATATGGGCAGAGATGTCTGTCTAATAACGACCAATGATCAACCAGCATCTAGAAATGGCGATCACAGGTGGTTAATTACCCTTCCACATCCCATATTGTACCAAAAGCCGCCCTAGATGGTTACTGAGCTTGCCAAAGTAAGGACGGGGTTTTCAACCCAATTTTTCGATAATATTACATCAAGCGATGGCGCTGGATGATTGGAAAATCAACTGACCATTTAACGAGCGCGAGAAATTGATCTAGACATACACTTCACTTTCACAGCGCCAATCTGCTCGGTTCAGTCGATAAATAATGCACTCATCGTCACCGAACCGTCGATCCTCGATGAATTTGAAGCCAAGGCGTTCATAAAAGCAAGGACAAATAACCCTGGCTCAAGCTGCTCAAAGGGTCGAACAAGAAATACTGATGACTATCTACGACGGGAGCAATGCGATTTTGTGAGGTTCGGAAAATTGGTAATATAAGTTACCTGAAGTTTGAGCGATCGCTACCTAGAAAAGGTAAAAATAGGGAACTTCGACCAGGATTTATTAGGAATCAGCCCTGGTAATTGAGATATAAAATCCGATCTCACATTTTCGCATTGCTCCCATCTACGACTTACTTCTACGCGTTAGCCCTGATTTGAATCCTATCCAGGGACAACAGATTGCGCGGATGACAAAAGCCCTTTATAAAGGCATGAGTTATCTCATTGGCCAAGAAAAAGAGATTCACAAAGAGGGTGGAAATGTTGATAATCAGTAAACCAAAAAGTTTTTAAGAGAAGAGCGATCGCTAAAATACTTATAT
>NZ_CAWUDM010000071.1:0-31860 GCF_963920855.1 Nostoc sp. CCY0012
CGTGTTACTGTTTTTTCAACTTGAGACTCCAAAAAGTTTTCTGCACCACTAAGCAAAATACCTTATAGACTGATTCCAGTTTTACAGACTCACGCATTCCCAAGACTTTGATGATACCATACCGTTCTTCATAGGAAGATTTGACCTTTTTTCGCACCTCTTCCACTAAGCTATCTATTGCTTTTTCTGGGTTACTAGTTGGGCTAACTGACAAGGTTGGTAATACAGAATTTTCCTCGGACTGGTGCAAGCGTCGTTTGTGGCGTTCTAATGCTGATCGGAAATTACTTTTATTTACTTTTTCACTCAACGCATCTGTAAGAAGTTTCCATAATCCGTTGCCTTCGTTTTTAATATGCTGAAAACTTTTATACTCCTGCTTTGCTATTTCTTCATACGTTTTCTTGTTCCAGGATTCCTGAAGTATCAGCTTTTGGATATCAGTCAAGTACTCGCCTGTCTTATTAAATACCGCTTCATCAGCAACTTTTAGGGCTTCTTCCAGATTCATTAGTCAACTAAGTAAATATTGTTGCAGCTACAAACTTTTTCGTAATCTTACCTGACTTTTTCGTAATTTTGGCTGACTTTACAGTAACGACAAGGGTTAGAGGGATTTGACAGAATGATGACAGATAAAACCTGCTCAGTTATTAAACCCAATCCGAGCAGGTATAAAAGGTCAAAAATTTTGAGGTATTTAAAGATGTCGATGAAACGTCATACACCCCGCAACTTCCATAATAAGCCAGTTTCTGCTAGCACACCCATGTTAAAAAAGGCAGGCAATTTAGGTGTTTCTGGAGAACAACAATTTATGCAAATGCTAGAACATTTAGTTACTGCTACTAGTAAAGAAGATAGTAATAATGTTGCGCTTGTAGTGATTGCAGCAATGTTTTTTGGGTTCCTTGTGTTTGCACTCAGACCAGTTTCATCTCCTGTTAGCCCACCACAAATTACCATTCAAAGTCACCCGATTACCACAATCACCACCAAACAACAGCAAAGCCAATCCCAAAGTTACAATTCACCTGAAGCACAACAGATAATTGCCGATCCTGGATTCGAGTCAGGGTTGTAATCAAAGAGCGATCGCTTGTCAAATTATCAGGCGATCGCCCAATTTTCCAAAAAAGGGTAAATATTAATACTAATGAGGTAATTGTGCAATGGATAAGTTAGCCAAGTATCGGGAGTGCGTGCAAAGTTTATTAAATCTTTATGCTAATGATGATGTCGCTGATGGTGAAGTAGAAGTCCAACTAATTTTTGATGAAAAGCGCGACCATTATCAATGGATGAATGTGGGATGGGAAGGTTTAAAACGTGTTTATCGATGTATTATTCATTTTGATATTAAAAATGGCAAAATCTGGCTTCAGCAAAATTTAACTGACCAAAATCCGGCTGAAGAGTTGGTAGAAATGGTTGTACAACGAGAGGATATTGTTTTGGGTTTGCAACCTGCTTATAAACGGCAGTATACAGATTATGGTGTGGCATAAAAAAAAGGCAAAAGAAACTTTTCTCTTGCCTTAAATTCTATAAAGTTTTAGCTTATGCAGTGATTAAGAGTAATCATCCTCGTCGTCGTCAACTTCCTCGTAATCGTCTTCATCATCTTCTACAAGGTCGCTGACTTCATCAGCAATCAACTCATCTTCGTCATCCAAAATAGACTTCTCGACGCGACGGTTGCCAAATCCAGGTTCAGCCAGTCCAGGAGAATCTAAATTGTAAGCGCGTGCTGTGCGGTCATCTAGCACCATATCTAGTGGATCATCAACTTCATCCAAGACACCGTTGGTTTCCAGAGCCGCATATTCATCGATTGCACCTGGTTCTTCATAGGTATTGTAGCCAGTACCAGCCGGAATCAAGCGCCCGATAATTACGTTTTCCTTCAAGCCACGCAACCAGTCAGATTTACCTTCAATGGCTGCTTCGGTGAGTACCCGTGTTGTCTCTTGGAATGATGCAGCAGATATGAAGCTGTCAGTATTTAACGATGCTTTGGTGATACCTAACAGAACTGGGGTGTATTGCGCCCTAGCACCGCCGGTAATAGCCATAGCTTCGTTTACCTGTTCAACTTGGCGCAGTTCTACCAATTCGCCAGGAAGCATGGTAGTGTCTCCACCATCATCAATCCGCACTTTGTTGGTCATCTGGCGCACAATCACTTCAATATGCTTGTCAGAAATATCAATCCCCTGGGACTGATACACCATCTGCACTTCATTCACCAAGAATGTTTGTACTTTCTGTAAAGCATGGCTGGCACAAGCATAAACGCCTTCCTCAGAACCCAGACTAAAGAAGACTTCCAGGATTTCGTGGGGGTTGGATGGGCCATCACTCAATGGTTCTCCCACTTTTACTATTGCTCCATCTGGTACCATCAAGTTTTGTCCAGGGCCTAGAGGATAATCGGTAACGACACCGTTGGATTCTACGACCTTAATGGCGATCGCTTCATCTCCATCCCCATACACTACCTTGACTTCTCCAGCCCGTCGTGTTAGAATACACGCCTCTTTAGGTTTACGAGCTTCCAGCAGTTCTTCAATCCGAGGCAAACCTTGGATAATGTCTCCGGTTTTGGCGCGTTCAAACACCAATAACACCAAGTTATCGCCCCGTTGTACCAAATCACCATCTTCTATTTGTAATACAGCGCCAGGGCTGACTCGGTAGGGACGACCAAGGCGGATGACGATGGAGTATTGTTGGGCGCTTAGAGCAGATTCACCAGTAGCAGATCCAGCTGTAGCATTGTTAACTGCCAATACTTGTCCAGATTCTTCAGCAAAAATTCCCGGAGCAATTTCTGCACCTTCTACCAATAAGTCACCCTTTTTCACTGTGGGTTGGACACTGGTATTCATGGTGAGTTTATCGGTGTCCCGTAACACTAAACAGCGACGCACAGCTTCACTGTCTTTACGTACACCCCGGACAATACCCCCTTCTTTGCTCAAGATTTGGGTACTTGCCACTACAGCACCTGGGGCAATTGTGTCGCCATCCTGGACTTCTAAAGTTGTCTGGGTACTACCTTGGGTAGCATCGGCTGTAATGTCACGACGAATTACTAACGATTCTAAAATCACTAGTTGCAAGCGTTGAACTTCTGGATTTTCTGTATCCTCTACCAGTTCAATATCTGCTGCTAAGGGAGAAGCTGAATGATCTTGTTCACCATCCTGCTCAATTTCTAGTACAAGCTGGGTACGTAGGAGTTCCACACCTTCAACAGACTTGACGCGTTCAGAATCTTTGTAAGGCAATCTTTGTACTGCCCGCATTTGAATTGAACGTCCTGTTTGTTGACTAATAGATGTAGTTGATGGCACATCAGGATTACTAGGTACAGCAAACTCCACTACCGGACGGCTCAATAAAGCTGGGCCTTCGGGAGATTCTACATACTGGATGTAGCGTAATTCTGTAGCCACAACCCCTTGAAACTCTTCTCCTGGTTGAACAAAGGTGTTATCTCGGCCCATGACTGCTTCTGGATCATCCACCATTAGCAATTCGCCTGGTTTAACCACCACTTCCCGCAGGATGTCGTTTTTCTGAGTGACTTCTACTACACCGCTGTTTTGGCAAAAGATATCCTTGACAACTTCGGTGCCGGCTTCGACGAACTGCCCGTCTTCTACCAACAGCAAAGAGATATCTTTATTAACTTCGTGGGTTTCTTCTGGAATCCACAGCAGAGTACCACCCTGGACGACTTCATAACCAAGCTTGGCTTTGCCTTTTTTCTGAACTTCTACACCCGCGAATTTCAAGAATCCGCCAGTAGTGGTGCGATAGCGCTCATCAATTAACTCGGCAACTACTTGACCATTTTGAACTTTAGTACCAGGGGTAGCCCGGAGGTTAAATACCTGGTTATTACCAGTGGTGACTAAGTAGTGGTTACGTCCTTGGGAACTTTCAACGGTGACGGTTGCTTGATCTAAGACCACAGAAGCAGTAATAATTTCTATTTCCCTAGTACTCTTGCCTGGGGTAGCTTCTGGTAGGCGTACCACACCACCGTGTATAGTTGTTAACTTTGTTTCTGCTAACACCCCATTAGAGGCGATCGCATCACCGTTTTTTACAACCAATTCGGCACCAGGGGGCAAGTTATAAACTTCCCCAGACAGCACCCAAATCAAACCACCCCGTGCGGCGGTAGTTGTGGTGTTGCCTTGGCGGTCTGTTTTTTGTTCGGGGACAACTTCGGCAAACTGCACTTCCCCTGCCAAGTCAGAAGCTACATCTTTTACAGCTTTTTCTGTATTGGTACGAGTTGTGCGTCCACCCAAGGCAACTTCTGCCAGTAATTGGCCAATTTTTACCTGCTGTCCTTCAACTACATAGAGTGTGGAACCTTGAGTTACATGAATTTCTTGGGTTTCAGAACCTTCTTTTTTCGGTTCCAAATTGATGATCCCGTTGACCTCAACATACAAGGCATCTTCCCCGTGACGGGTACGATAGGGTCGAGTCCGCAATTTGCGGGGTAGACGAATCTTACCTTCTGTTTTGGAACGCACTTGCTGCGCTACTTCACCGGTAAACACACCACCAGTGTGGAATGTCCGCATGGTCAACTGGGTTCCGGGTTCACCGATACTTTGGGCAGCAATAATCCCCACAGCTTCACCCAAATCTACCATCTTGGCGTGGGCCAAACTCCAGCCGTAACAGTGTTGACAAACCGAACGAGCTGCTTCACAAGTTAGAGGCGATCGCGCCACCACTTCCGTAACTCCGGCTTTGTGAATTTCTGCTGCTAAATCATCAGATACTGGAGTATTCCGGGTAGCAATTACTTCCTTGGTGGTGGGATGTACCACATCTTCCGCCAGTACCCGTCCCAGCAAGCGTTGCGCCAGTGGGATCAAGATTTTGCCACCTTCTGTCATTGCCCGTACAGGAATACCCCTGGTGGTACCACAGTCAAATTCCCGAATAATCACGTCCTGGGATACGTCCACCAGACGACGGGTGAGATAACCAGAGTCAGCGGTACGTAAGGCGGTGTCTACCAATCCTTTTCTGGCACCGTAAGACGAAATAATGTATTCCGTTACAGTCAGTCCTTCACGGAAGTTGGTTTTAATAGGTAAGTCAATAATTTCCCCTTGGGGATCTGCCATCAAGCCCCGCATTCCCACCAACTGCCGGACTTGGGAGATGTTACCCCGCGCCCCGGAGAATGCCATCATGTATACCGAGTTCAGAGGGTCGGTCTTTTTAAAGTGAACGACTACCTCGTCCTTAAGGGCTTCACTGGTACCGTTCCAAGTATCGATTACTTTTTGGAAGCGTTCTACTTCTGTGATTTCGCCCCGTTGGTAACGAGTTTCAGTAGCCCGAATTTCTTCTTCTGCGGCATCCAAGAGCGATCGCTTGGTGGGGGGAATCATCAAGTCATCTACACTAATGGAAACCCCAGCTTTAGTAGCGTAGCGAAATCCCAATTCCTTCAATTTGTCCGCCATCACAGCGGTTCGCGCCGTACCATAATGAGTAAACGCCCAGGAAATTAATTTTCTCAGTTGACCTTTGTCAACTACGCGATTGCGAAAAACTGCGTTTTCGTTAGTCATTAGTGATTAGTCCTTAGTCATGGGAAATAGGGAGTAGGCTTGCCGTGAGCGTAGCTTCCCGAAAGGTATGGGAGTAAAGAGTAGGGAATTAACTACTCTCCACTCAGTACTCAGACTGCTAGTGCTTCCTGAATAGCTTTGTTGTAAATAACACGACCAGGTGTTGTGCGTACATACTGAGAAATTACATTCCCTTGGGCATCTTCTCTGATGCGACGGTACTTATACATTACAGTCCGGGTACCATCACTGTTTTTTGTGACTTCCAGGGGTTCTGTATCTGGTTCGTCTGATTCCACTTCGCCGTCAAACCGCACGTAAATATAAGCGTGTAAGTCAACTTGCTCTTGGTGGAAAGCCATAATTACGTCATCCAGAGAAGCAAAGTATCTATCTGCACCTTTGGTAGCACCCGGATTTTCTGCTGTTAAGTAATATGCCCCCAGTACCATGTCTTGGCTGGGTGTGATGATGGGTCTACCTGTAGCTGGTGACAAAATATTGTTAGAAGCCAGCATCAACAATCGCGCCTCAGCTTGACTTTCTAGGGACAATGGCACGTGTACCGCCATTTGGTCACCGTCAAAGTCAGCGTTAAATGCGGGACAAACCAAAGGATGAAGTTGAATTGCTCGTCCTTCTACCAACACTGGTTCAAAAGCCTGAATACCCAAACGGTGCAGCGTCGGCGCCCGGTTGAGCATCACTGGGTGTCCTTCAATCACCTCTTCCAGCACGTCCCAGACACTGGGGTCGTTGCGAGATATGAGCTTTTTGGCGGCTTTGATGTTATTCACCATGCCACTACGAATTAAGCGATTAATCACAAACGGCTGGAATAGCTCGATTGCCATTTCTCTAGGTAAACCGCACTGGTGAATTTTTAGCTTCGGCCCCACCACAATTACCGAACGTCCGGAATAGTCAACTCGTTTACCTAACAAGTTTTGCCGGAAACGTCCTTGTTTACCTTCAATAATGTCAGACAAAGACTTCAGCGGTCGGTTATTAGCCCCTACCACTGTGCGTCCCCGACGACCATTGTCAATCAAAGCATCCACTGCTTCTTGCAGCATCCGCTTTTCGTTGCGGACAATAATTTCTGGTGCTAAAATTTCTTGCAAACGCGCCAGACGGTTGTTACGGTTAATTACCCGACGATACAAATCATTCAAGTCACTGGTGGCAAACCGTCCACCATCCAGCTGTACCATTGGGCGTAAATCAGGGGGAATCACGGGAATCACTGCCATCACCATCCACTCTGGTTTAGAGCCGGTAGCAATGAAGTTGTCAATTACCCGTAACCGCTTAATCAGTTTTGCCCGTTTTTGCCCTTTGGCGTTGCCAATTTCTTCGCGCAGGCTTTCCGCTTCTTGCTCTAAATTAATATCAGCCAGTAAGCGCAGCAGTGCTTCCGCACCAATACCTACTTCTACGCCTTGCAAAGTAGAATCTTCGCTATAAATTTGGTCTTCAATTTCCAACCACTGGTCTTCACTGAGTAGCTGTTTATAGGTTAATGTCTCCGCATTGCCTGGACTCAGGACAACATAAGAGTTGAAATAAACTATTTGTTCTACATCCCGCAAAGGCATATCCAGCAGAATAGCAATATAGCTAGGAATACCTTTGAGATACCAAACGTGGGCAACTGGGGCAGCGAGTTTAATGTATCCCATACGGTGACGACGCACCCGTGATTCAGTAACCTCTACACCGCAGCGCTCACATACAATGCCACGATGCCGTACTCTTTTATACTTACCGCAGTGGCATTCCCAATCTTTCGCAGGGCCAAAAATGCGCTCACAAAATAAGCCGTCCATTTCTGGCTTCAAGGTACGGTAGTTAATGGTCTCCGGTTTAGTAACTTCACCAACTAATTGACCATTAGGTAGTGTGCGTTCACCCCACTGCCTGATGCGTTCCGGTGATGCCAAGCCGATTTTAACGTAGTCAAACTGATTAGTTTGGGCGGGTCTCATGATTAATTCGTAATTCGTAATTCGTAATTCGTAATTCGTAATATTTCCTAGCGGAAACGCTGCGCGAACGTAATTAACAATAGGGATTGGATATCGGGGATTAGGAACTGAGAATCAGGCAGAAAGATTGTGATAAAAACTCAACGTCTTCTCCCCTATTCCCTACTTCCTACTCCCTATTCCCTATTCCCTATTCCCTACTCCCTACTCTTCCTCTTCCAAAGATTCGCGGGAAAGCGATTCGTAGGTTGGACGAGGTGGTGTCCGTCGGGCTGATTGATCTGCCATTAAATCGACTTCCACATCTAAGGAACTACCATCTGCTTGGGTTTCTACCTTATGTACGGCAATATCTAACCCTAGTGATTGCAGTTCTCGCATCAGCACTTTAAAGGACTCTGGTGTACCTGGGCGAGGAATTGATTTGCCTTTAACGATCGCATTCAAGGCCTCATTCCGTCCTTGCATATCGTCGGATTTGACTGTGAGCAATTCCTGCAAGGTATAAGCTGCACCAAAGGCTTCCAATGCCCATACTTCCATTTCTCCAAAGCGCTGTCCTCCTTGCTGTGCTTTACCACCCAAGGGTTGCTGTGTTACCAGCGAGTATGGCCCTGTAGAACGGGCGTGGATCTTGTCGTCCACTAAATGCACCAGCTTCAGAATATAAGCTACACCTACGGTTATTGGTCGGTCAAAGGGTTCGCCTGTACGACCATCAAACACCATAATTTTGCCAGGGTTATCTGGGTTGTATACCCAGTCTTTGCCTGTTTCGTCCCGTGCTTCTTGCAATTTTCCATGTACGAGGCTACGGGATGTCTCTTCGCCATACATTTCGTCAAAGGGAGTGATTTTAAACCGTACTCCCAAAGTATGAGCAGCCCAACCCAACATACATTCAAATACCTGTCCGACGTTCATCCGACTGGGTACACCCAAGGGGTTAAGGACAATATCCACCGTGGAACCGTCTGCTAAGTAAGGCATATCTTCCACTGGTAAGATGCGGGAAATAATTCCTTTATTACCGTGGCGTCCTGCCATTTTGTCGCCCACTTGGATTTTGCGTTTTTGGGCTACATACACCCGGACTACCATGTTGGCTCCTGGTGGTAATTCATCACCTTGCTCACGGGTAAATAAACGTACATCTACAACCCGCCCTTTTTCACCGTTAGGCACTCGCAAGGAGTTGTCTCGCACATCCCGCGCCTTTTCACCGAAGATGGCACGCAACAGTTTTTCTTCTGGTGGTTGGTCTGATTCACCTTTAGGTGTAACTTTTCCTACCAAGATGTCTCCAGCTTCCACCCAAGCACCAATGCGAATAATTCCCTGTTCATCTAGCTGACGTAGGGCATCTTCCCCGACGTTGGGAATTTCTCTGGTGATTTCTTCGGGCCCTAGTTTGGTTTGTCTGGCCTCAATTTCATATTTTTCAATGTGAATTGAGGTATATATATCATCCTGTACTAGTCTTTCAGAAATCAAAATTGCGTCTTCGTAGTTGTAGCCTTCCCAAGGCATATAAGCCACGACGATATTCTGTCCTAATGCCAATTCCCCACCTTCGGTGGATGAACCATCAGCTAATACCTGTCCAGCTACTACCCGTTCACCAATCCGCACTAGGGGTTTTTGATTTAAACAGGTGTCTTGGTTGGATCTTTGGTACTTGGAAAGTTTGTACTTAATCTCTGAGTTACCACCTTTGGGACGGACACGAATTTCTGTGGCATCAGCGTAGGTGACATCACCGTCTGTACGGGAGACAATCACCATCCCGGAGTCTCTAGCACCTTGGGCTTCTAAGCCAGTACCCACTAAAGGACGTTCAGGCTTTAACAGCGGTACGGCTTGCCGTTGCATGTTGGAACCCATCAGCGCTCGGTTAGCGTCGTCATGTTCCAAAAAGGGAATCATGCTGGTAGCAACAGAGACTATTTGTACCGGGGACACGGCTACGTAGTCTACTTGCTCAGGCGTTGTGGTAGCCCAGTCTTGACGATAACGTACTGGTACTTGGGGCCCCTTGATGTAACCGTTTTCATCTAAGGGAATGTCACCTGTGGCAGTCCGTAAATCGTCTTCTTCGTCGGCGGTCATGTACACGGGTGGTAAGTCAAACCGCACCCGCCCATTTTCTACTTGTCTAAAGGGTGTTTCTAAAAATCCGTATTGGTTGACCCGCGCATGAGTTGCCAAGGAACCAATCAAACCAGCGTTGGGGCCTTCTGGTGTCTCAATGGGGCAAATACGTCCGTAGTGCGAGGGATGAATATCTCTCACGGCAAAACCAGCACGTTCCCGCGTTAAACCACCAGGGCCTAAGGCACTGAGACGGCGTTTGTGTGTCAGTTCTGCTAAAGGATTGGTTTGATCCATGAACTGACTTAATTGGCTGGAACCAAAGAATTCTTTAATTGCCGCTACCAATGGTTTGGGGTTGACTAAGGATGCTGGTGTTAAAACTTCAGCATCTGATACGGTCATCCGTTCCCGGATAATTCTTTCTAAACGGTTTAAGCCCACCCTTACTTGGTTTTGGAGTAGTTCACCGACGCTTCTTACCCGACGATTTCCTAGATGGTCAATGTCATCAATGTTACCGATGTCATATTCTAGGTTAATCAGGTAATCTACTGCTGCCAAGATGTCTCCCGCAGTCAAGACACGCATGGTGTCGGGGACAGACAACCGTAATTTTTTGTTGAGTTTATACCGACCAACACGACCCAAGTCATAACGTTTGGGGTCAAAGAAGCGAGAATCTAGCAACTGTTGTCCACCTAAGACTGTTGGTGGCTCACCAGGACGTAGTTTGCGATATAACTCCATCAGGGCTTCTTCTTCGGAAAATTGCCCTTCTTTTTCGATGGTTTTTTGGAAGTATTCAGGGTGGCGCAGGGCATCAAAAATTTCGTTATCTGATAAACCCAGGGCTTTTAATAGTACTTGTGCTGAGAGTTTCCGGGTTTTGTCGATGCGTACCCACACCAAATCGTTACGGTCTGTTTCAAATTTCAGCCACGCTCCTCGGTTAGGAATTAAACTAGCTGAATAAGTGCGCCGACCGTTTTTGTCGATTTCTGATTTGTAGTAAACTCCAGGCGATCGCACAATTTGGTTGACAATCACCCGCTCGGCACCGTTAATAATAAACGTACCTCGGTCTGTCATCAAAGGCAGATCGCCAATAAATACTTCTTGTTCTTTTATATCTCCTGTTTCTTTGTTCAACAGGCGTGTAGGGACATACATTTGCACGGCATAGGTACTATCCCGCCGTTTCGATTCTTCTACGCTATATTTTGGCTCTTTAAGCTTGTAGTTCTGACCTAAAAAGTGCAGTTCTAGTTTGCCGGTGTAGTCTGTGATGGGACTAAAGGAATTGAGTTCTTCTATTAGCCCTTCTTCTAAAAACCAGCGAAAACTAGAACGCTGGATTTCAATCAAATCGGGCAACAAAAAGGCGGATTCCATATAATTATCTGTAGTCATGCCTCTACCTTCGTCAACCTGGTTAAACTTTATTTAGGGGACACTGTTTTTGGGCGATTCCCACCGCCAACTAGTGTCCATAGATATTGGGAACTTCTTTTTATGCCACCTGTTATTTCTAGGTAGGGGCAAACGCAGCTATTTAAGCTGGAAACAGAGATTTTGACAAGGGGGGTGATTGCCCTAGCTTTGGTAGGGTCATTAAAATCAATCTGTTAAGTTTGCCCCTCAACAGCACATGGCTCAGATATTTGTAGATTTTTTTTGTTTGTCTCACGACCCCTCCCAAAAATAGGTAAATTAGCCTCCACAGTTTTAAACCATTGTGGCTTTAATTCACCATTTATACTCGCGGTGATCCCCTAAGACTGAGGAAGAGAGCCGCGCATCTGGCCGACTCTGAATGAGAATGGCTGGATTTTGGTGGGTTTTACTCACAAGTTAATTACGTTTAACAATTTTCTATAGGTTAAATACAGCACAAGCGCTACTTTGCCAAAGTTGAGTTGACTATTCAGTCATGCATTGAGAACATCCGTATGTAGAGATTTGGTGGATGGTCAAGTTGATAACAAGACAAAACCCAGCGATTCAAAGTTTTCAATTCCTTCCTTTTTCATTATGGCGCAATCAAAATGTTTTGGAGGGATTAATTTTAGCATATTTCTATCCTCCTGGAGTTTTATTTTTTTTGATCTAACCTGGGGCATACCTGGACAGGCTTTAAAGCACCAATCCAAATAATTCACAAGCATTTTTTGTAGTTTGAGCCGCGATCGCCTGGACTGTCTCCCCGCGCAAATGAGCTACTTGCTCTGCTACATAGCGAACATTAGCAGGCTCATTGCGTTTTTCGCCCCGCTTGGGTACGGGAGATAGGAAAGGACAGTCTGTTTCCACTAGCAGGCGATCGCTTCTCACCATCGCCGCCGAGGCTTGGATAGCTTTGGCGTTTTTGAATGTTACTGTGCCGCTAAAGCTAATGTAGAAGCCTAAGTCTAGGAACCATTGGGTTTCTTCTGGCGTTCCACCCCAACAATGCATGACCCCCCGCACTTTTTCTCCTTTAATATCCCGCCATTTTTGCAAGATTTCCCTGACTTCTATTGCCGCATCCCGACAATGGATAATCACTGGTAAATTGAGTTCAGAGGCGATCTCTAGTTGAGCTGCAAACACTAGGCGTTGTTGCTCAGAGTTTTCGGCTTTGTAAAAATCCAGTCCCATTTCCCCAATGGCCACCACTTTCGGTTCTGAACTAGCCAAAGACTGAATTTGCTCGGCCGTTTCGCTTTGCCATTGCTCGGCATCTAGAGGGTGCAAACCAACAGCAAAACTGAGTTCGGGAAACTGGTGCGCTAAGGATTGGATACTGGCAAACTCTGATGGCTCCACACAGGAGTGTACTAAACGTACTACCCCTGCTTCTTGCCATCGCGATCGCACTGATGCTAAATCTGGCTGGAAAGTATCAAAATTGAGATGGACGTGAGTGTCAATCAGCTGCATTGTCGTTATTGCTTAGTTGTCATCAGTCAGTGAATCGTCATCAGTTATGCTTACCGATGACTGTTTAACTGCACTACTAAGCAGATGCTTGGGTAAGTGGCTTGAGTTTGCGAGCCAATCTGGCTTTTTTCCTCGCCCCATTGTTTGGGTGCAGTACACCCCGCTTGACGGCCTTGTCGATTTTGCTGTAAGCCTCAGACAATCGCGCTTGCAGTTCTTGTTCTGATTCTGAGTTAGGATTAGCTGCGTAGACTTCTACAGCAGTCAGGTATTTCTTAACCAGCGTTTTTACCGCTGATTTGTAAGATTTGTTACGGAGACGATTGCGCTCTCCGATTTGGGCGCGTTTAAGAGCAGACTTTGAATTCGCCACAGTCAATTCCAAAAATACTATTAATATGTACACACACTACTAGACTTACTAATATAGCATCCCTATTGCCAATGTCAGAATTTCTGAAAAAAATTTGTCTATTAGTTTTAGTAGTTTTAGTGATTGCTCATCAGGAAGAAAGAAACTTCCCCCTGGCCTCATCCCCTGATGGCTGTGTACTCAAATAAGAAAATACGTTAGAATGAATTACTGCCATAAACATTGTCATCCTAACTTCTCAGCACCTGACCGAAATGTAATCTATACCCTTTGGGGATGAGATAGATATTCAAAAGGCAAGAACTGTGAATGTTTGCAATTCAGGGGTTGAAATCATGTAGAGCATCGAGATATCGCATCTCTACAAATGTTAGCTACTAAATTAGAAAAATAAGTAAAAATTATACTCAGATTCTATCCATCGCTTCTTGAACAAGGAAAACTGAATGTGCAAATATGCCACCAGTAACCTGGCAATGAGTGTAGGAAAGGACTTAAGGGCAGTAGGAATTGGCACAACCTCTCCCTGCCGAAAAGCAACTAGGCAGATCGGATTGAGTAATTTGTCGCCTTCTCAAGTAAACCATGTGCTGGCAGCCTTGGGAGTATCAAAAAAATCCAGGTTAAGCTAGAGAAGAGAATTAGGGTCAAGCTCGATAGCCCAGTGGGTTGAGAGTAACACTGATTCTCTGGCGGGAATATTCTAACATTTTGGCATTCTCCTTACTTCATGCTGCGAATTATTACTCAGCAGGCAGACGTTAGAGCAGAACTACAGCGTATCTGCGATCGCACCCACGATGAACAGGTGCTTCATAAAGAAGCGACTGTGCGTGAAGTTTTGCAAGCAGTCAAGCGCCAAGGCGACAAAGCTGTATTGCATTATACAGCCGAATTTGACAACCGAACTTTGAAACCTGAAGAACTGCGTGTCACAGGCTCAGAACTGGATGCAGCTTATCAACAGGTATCAAAGGAGTTGCTGGAGGCGATTCAATTGGCTTGCCGTCAAATTGAAGCATTTCACCGTCAGCGTATCCCCAAAAATTGGGTACACTTTGGCGATGATGATGTCGTGCTGGGCAAACGCTATAATCCTGTAGACTGTGCAGGGTTATATGTGCCTGGTGGTCGTGCGGCTTATCCCAGTACTGTACTCATGAATGCGATTCCGGCCAAGGTGGCTGGCGTGCCGCGTGTCGTGATGGTAACACCGCCAGGTGCTGGGAAAGCCATTAACTCAGCCGTTTTGGTAGCCGCCCAAGAAGCCGGACTAAAAGAAATTTATCGTGTTGGTGGCGCCCAAGCGATCGCGGCTTTGTCCTACGGTACAGAAACAATACCCAAAGTAGATGTGATTACTGGCCCTGGTAATATTTATGTCACCTTAGCGAAAAAATTGGTTTACGGTACGGTCGGCATTGATTCTTTAGCAGGGCCTAGCGAAGTCCTGATTATTGCTGATGAAACGGCAAATCCAGTGAATGTGGCGGCTGATATGTTGGCCCAAGCTGAACATGATCCGATGGCGGCGGCTATTTTGTTAACCACAGATCCGGCTTTAGCTAAAAATGTCCAATTAGCTGTGGAAAGACAGTTAGTTGATCATCCCCGACGGATAGACACCGAAAAAGCGATCGCTCATTATGGCTTAATTGTGGTTGTGGAATCTTTAGCAGCCGCCGCAGAATTTTCCAATGATTTTGCCCCCGAACATTTAGAGTTAGAAATTAAAGATCCTTGGGACTTACTTCCCAGCATTCGCCACGCTGGGGCAATTTTCTTGGGCTACTCGACACCAGAAGCTGTAGGCGACTATTTAGCAGGGCCTAATCACACCTTGCCGACTTCCGGTGCTGCCCGTTATGCTTCCCCCTTAGGAGTAGAAACTTTTCTGAAACATTCCAGTATTATTCAATATTCACAAACCGCATTACAAAAAGTGGCTGGGGCAATTGATGTCTTGGCAACAGCTGAAGGGTTACCTTCCCATGCCGATTCTGTACGACGGAGAATTCAGCAAGAAGAATGATCAAGAATGTTTAGTTTTTCTCTATACTATTGGCAAAAGCTACTCGGTGGCTGCAAACTAAAAGACTGGACGGCAGTTACCTCAAAGGAAGAGCCACTAACTTGAGTGGTTTACCTACGGCTTTAACTGCCAATAAGCTTTGCCAGATAACTATTAAGGGGTCTACCTTTGAGGAGATGAGCGGTGCTAAAAAATGTTTTGGTAGCTCTAGACGGTTCAGAAATTGCAGAACGAGTAATTCAAACTTTAAATGATGTAGTGTTGGCGAATGAGACTAAGATTATTCTCTGTCATGTGTTTCCAACATCAGAATTAGAGTTAGAATCACCTGCTGACCTTCCTCATCCCGAATCCCCAACAATTTCTTATTTCCAGATTGAAAAACAGCTGCAATCTTATAAAGAAAATTTATCAGTTAATAGTGAACTAGAACTTGTCACGGGTAACCCGGCTGACGAAATTATTCGCCTTGCCAATATTTACAAGACAGACTTAATCATCCTTGGTAGTCGCGGGTTAATGGGTATGAAGCGAATTGTCTTGGGTTCTGTTAGTAGTCAAGTGGTCGAAGAAGCTAATTGTTCTGTGTTGGTGGTGAAGCCGAATAGGGAATAGGGAGTGGGGAATAGGGAGTGGGGAATAGGGAGTGGGGAGTGGGGAGTAGGGAGTAGGGAGTGGGGAGTAGGGAACAGAAAAGAGTTTTTTCTTTGTCCTGACGGATATCCTTTTTGTGAGTAAGGAGAGGGACGGGTTGATGGGTTGCGTTTGGGAGATGGGAAGATGATGCGGACAAAACTTCCCAGTCCCTAGCCCCTTCGGGTGATGCCTCCGGATGCCGCAGGCTGTACCCCAGTCGCTCATGGGGGAAACCACGCCAGTTCCTACAAGTCGGCGTAGCCGCCCAACGGACTGGCTCCCCAAGACCGCGCTGGTCTCACCTAGTCCCTAGTCCCTTTCTCCGCTAAAAACTGTCGTAAACTTAACAAACTTAGGGTTTGACACAAATTCAAGGGCAAAATTGATATTCCTTCTAAACGTGACTGTACCCAACCTTCGCCCCAATACCATTCGTGAAAACCGTCAATGCCTCCACTTAGTAGTAGGCGCAGACAGTTGGGTCTGGCTACATCCACTTGATGATGGATTTGAATTGGCCCTGTTCTGGTTGTAAACTGAAGACCTGTATGCAGTTCTTCTGGCATTACTGGAGCAAAGCTTTGCCCCACAAGCCATTTGTCTAGTTGGTCTGGATGCAGCAAACTGTTATGTATTGCACTGGCAGATGCCGCAATTTCTATCCGTAGTTGGCTTTTTTGAAAATTACCCAGCATTTTTTAAAATTGCTTAAAGGTCAGACATCACTCTTGGTGAATTGTATTTCTAATATGGCAAATACACACAGTCGTGATCACGGTGTCACTTTTCTACTAGATGAGTATTTAGAATAGAGAAAGTAGACTTGTTAAGAAATGTAAGGGTTTTCATGGCAGATCAATTAATTCGTGCCGCAGCAGCTGAAGGCGGTATTCGGGCTGTGGGTGTGATTACGACTCGTTTAACAGAAGAAGCCCGACAACGCCATAAACTTTCTTACGTGGCAACGGCGGCTTTGGGGCGCTCTATGTCAGCAGGCTTGTTAATGGCTTCTAGCATGAAACGACCAGGTTCTAGGGTCAATGTGCGGGTCAAGGGCGATGGGCCTTTGGGTGGGATATTAGTGGATGCCGGTTTAGATGGAACTGTACGCGGCTATGTCGCCAATCCATCTGTAGAGTTGCCTCCTAATGCCAAAGGTAAACTAGATGTTGGTGGTGCAGTAGGTGACGGCTACCTTTATGTGGTGCGCGACATTGGTTATGGCTACCCTTACTCTAGTACCGTAGAATTAGTTTCGGGCGAAATAGGCGACGACGTGGCTCATTACCTAGTTAATTCTGAACAAACACCTTCGGCTTTGGTTTTAGGCGTGTTTGTAGGAGCCAGTGGCGTCACGGCTTCTGGAGGGTTGTTAATACAAATTTTGCCTAAAGCTGCTAGAGATGAAGCCCTAGTGGAATTACTGGAATCACGGGTAGCTGGTTTAGCTGGTTTTACGCCCTTATTACAAGCTGGTAAGACATTACCAGAAATATTTCATGACTTGCTAGGCGATATGGGGTTATCGATATTTCCTGAACGTCAAATGCTGCGTTTCCACTGTGGTTGTTCTTTTGACCGGGTGCTGGGAGCGCTGAAAATCCTCGGTGAAGCTGAATTGCAAGACATGATTATCAAAGATGATGGTGCGGAGGCAACTTGTGATTTTTGCGGTAATGTTTATCAAGCAAGTAGTGATCACCTGGCTCAACTTATCGTCGATTTGCAAGCAGAATCTTCTGTATCGGGTTAAAGTATAAAATGACACTAAAGTTTTAAATTGTTCGTGGTATCTGTGGAGAGAGAAGATGTAAAAAGTAGCTTTTAAATCATGAGAAAGTTACTATGGCAACATTGGAATTATCAGCCTAGAAAAGATCGCTATTCAAATATTTTGGTGTGAGAGATGACAGAGCGGGATATTCCAGAAAGTTGGCCCACCACCAGAGCGGGAGAGCCAGATGATATGAACAAAGTATTCCGAAAGTCACAGTTCGGTGAAAATCAAGCGTTTGGCATCCCAACTACTGGTTCTACCTCTAAGTCAGTGAAGCAGCAAACACAAGACAATTCCGGATTACCTTTAAATAATCAGCCAGAAATTGCAAGTTCACCCAGCAAAAAGTCTCGAAAGCTTCCGCGCTGGATGAAAAGCTGGGTGTTGTGGGCAATAGCTCTGACATTAATTCCCGGTAGTGTGGGATTTTTGGCCATGGCAATCCTGCTGAAGCTACCAACTGCGCCTAGTTGCCCAGCAATTTTTTGGCCGTTGGCTAGTGCCTCAGTGCGGTTACATTGCGCTCAATTAGCGGCTTCTAAACAGAATGTTAATGATTTATTGCAAGCGATCGCCTTAGTGAGGGAACTGCCACAAGAGCATCCTTTACGGGGAGAAATTGATCGTTTTGTCGCAGAATGGTCACAGGATATTCTCCAATTAGCAGATCAAAGTTTTCAAGCAGGTGATTTAGAAGAAGCGATCGCCACGGCACGTAAGATACCTCAAGACCTCTCAGCTTATAAATTAGTAGATGAACAAATTACTAAATGGGAGTCAACTTGGTCTCAGGCAGAAAATATATACAAAAATGCGGAAGCGGAACTAGAGCAAAGACGTTGGCAATCGGCATTTTTGCTATCTGCCAAGTTACTGCGTGTAGATAATAGATACTGGTCTAGTGTTAAGTATGATCAATTAAATGCATTAATTACCACAGCTAGGGAAGATAGTGCGAAGTTAGCAGAAGCTGAAAGTTTAGCTAAGAGCAAAGTAGTTAATAATTTACTAGAAGCCATTAAATTAGCCGATTCCATTGGACGAGACAGCTATGTTTATCAAAAAGCCCAGGAGTTGATTCCGGCATTTGGGCGGCAAATGTTGGATTTAGCCCAAGCAAGTTTAGATAGACGAGATGCAGATACAGCTTTAGAAATTGCTAGACAAATTCCAGATAATACAAAGTTGCATTCAGAAGTTGAAGACTTCATGGCTTTGACGGATGCTCAAAGAAGTGCCTGGATAGGTACAGTATCGGGTTTAGAAACAGCTATTTTCCAGGCGCAACAAATTGACCCATCAAGGCCAGTTTATAATCAGGCGCAGCAATTAATTGCCCGTTGGCAGATGGAAATTGAAGATGTCGCCCGTTTAGAAAAAGCGCGGACGCTGGCTAGCCAAGGCACAGTAGAATATTTATCAGCTGCGATCGCCGAAGTACAGCTCATCCCCACTAGTAACCCCCGTGCTTCGGAGGCAAAAAAAGAGATGAGTCGTTGGCGTAGTCAAGTGGAAACTATTGAAGATAGACCATTATTAGACCGCGCTCAACAACTGGCGTGGCTCAACGATATTAACTCATTGCAAGCTGCCATCGCCGAAGCTGGTCAAATCCGTCGGGGTCGGGCTTTGTATCCAGAAGCACAAAGAAAAATTCGCACCTGGACAGCAAGTGTACAACGCATTCAAGACCAGCCGTATTTAGAGCAGGCGAGAATACTGGCACGGAGTGGTGATTTCCGTGGGGCTATTAATACAGCTCAACCGATTGCATCGTCAGGGCGATCGCTTTCTGGTGAAGCCAAGGCCGCCATAGACGATTGGCAAGGACAAATTCTCGCCAGGGAAAACTGGAATAGAGCTAGGGAAGCGGCTGTTGCTGGGACACCAGAAGCTTTGGTTCAGGCTATCGGTTTAGCTGATCGGATTCCCAGAAATAACGTTTTGCGGATGGATGCAAATATTTCAATTAATCAGTGGAGTCAGCAATTATTGGATATTGCCCGTTCTCAGGGAATTTCTGATATTCCTCGGGCCATTGAAACTGCTAAGTTGATTCCTAGTAGGAGTACTGCTTACAATGCGGCGCAAGAGCAAATTAGAAATTGGCAGCAGTTGCTTAATCCTGAGCCTCCACAATTTCAGCCGATTCTTCCGTCTATTACGCCGCCAATTGCTCCGACTGTTGAGCAGTAGTTTTTTATAAAAAATAGCGGGAAGTTGAAAACCACCATCCTTATAGGTGGTGGATGAAAACGATACGGACAACTCTGTTTAATCTCACCTTTGCGGTAATGGTGGGTGTGAAGTTGAGTATTTTGCTACTTTGGCGGAAATTTCCGGGTTGTAAAGTCTCAAATAATTCCAGTAGTTACCAAATACTTGCCGCACGTAGTTTCTAGTTTCATTAAAAGGAATTGCTTCGACAAACTCGTCTGGGTCTGTTTTCCCAATTGTTCGTAACCATTTGGAGACGTTGCCAGGGCCAGCATTATAACTAGCGATCGCCAGCATGGAGTTATTGTTATATTGCTGATGAGTATGATCCAAATACCATGTTCCCAGTTTAATGTTTTGGTTGGGATCTTCTAAATCTATAGCTTTAGTATCCAGTTTAATTTGCGGGGCAATCCAAGCGGCTGTACTAGGCATTACCTGCATCAAACCCGCCGCACCGGCCACCGATGTGATTTTCGATTCAAACATGGACTCTTGGCGCATTAAGGCAGTAACTAGCAAGGGATTAAGTTGGCGCTCGGCAGACCATTTTTTAATTTCTTGCTGATAAGGAAAGGGATAACGGGCTTGCCAGTAAGTTACCTGTTGGCTGAGGGCTTCATATTCGGCTTGTTCTTCTGGTGTTTCCCGGTCTTCCAATCGAGAAATAATACCAATTCCTGAGAGATTTTGTCCTCTAGCTAACCGCATCAAGCCTTCAGTAAATTGTTCTGCGACAGTGGGCTGCATTTTATTCAAAAATTCTGTTTCCCATTGCAGCCAAGCATCTCGGTCTTGACCTAACAAATACAATTCTTTAAAAGTCTCGGAACCAGCCGGAGGTACAGGACGTTGTTGGGGGACTACTTCTGGTTGTAGTTGGCGCACGGTGTCAAAGTTACCTACATTCAGCCCCAGAATTGTTGCCGATCGCCAGGCATAGTAAGAATAAGGAAATTGGCTCAGGACATACTCATAAGCGGCTCTGGCTTCTTGTTGTTTGCCTAATGTAGTGGCCCATTTACCCACCCAAAAACCTGCTCTGGGAGCCAAAATACTATTGGGATTGTTGGTGGCTATTGGTTGCGCCCATTCCCAAGCGCCTATGTAATCTCTGGCTTGGGCTTTTTCGTTGGCCTGGTTCCAGCGATATTCAGCTGCTTCATTGGAATTAGGATACTGATTGATGAGTAATTGCCAAGCTTGTTGCGCTGATTTTTGATCCTTGAGTCCTTGATAAATTCTGGCTTTTTCGACTACCGCCCTACTAGCTTGTTGGGGAAATCTGGCTATTACCTGATCTAGATAAGGCAGGGCATCTTTACGCGTTCTCGCCATTTCTGCCAAACGTAACAAGCCTGTACCTGTATCACTGGCTTCAGGGAATTGCTGCACCAATTGATTGTAGGTGGCGATCGCCTTTTCCCGTTCTTTACCTCCTACCTGTAACCCCCGTGCGGCCCGGTAAAGGTTGGTTGGGGTTTTGGGTGCTTGTAGATAAGCTGCACCTGCTTTGGCAAATTGATTGTTGTACCAGTAGGCTGCACCAATAGTTTCCCAGTCCTCGGCTTTGAGGTTGGGCTGTTTGACTAGCTGATCTAGTACGCCGACAATGCCTGGTTGATTGTAGGCGTGTTTGGCTAAGATTAACCGCAATTGGGGCTGATTGGGATTTTCTTGTAACCGCTTATAGATAATGTCCCAAGTCAGGGGATGAGAAGGAAATTCTGCGATCGCCTTATCTTGCAGTTCCGGTAGGGCAATCAGATACATGGATCTGGCTGCGCCAGCTTCCTCTGGATACTCTCTGAGTACTCGTTGTCTCAGGTCAGAAGCTTTGCCGCTTTCACCCAATATATCCTGTGCTTGGGCTTGTTTGAGCAAGATGTAAGGGCCCAAACTAGGATAACTTCTTTCTAGTCCTTCAAGTAGACTGAGAGCTTTTTCTGCTTCTCTAATATCAATTAAGTCACTGGCTAACAAATAGCGCGCCCGTTCTCTGTCTGGTGAACTCGAACCGTTAGCGATCGCTTCTAAGTTGGCGGCTCGTTCTGTGGGAGACTGTGATATTAGTGGAAAGACGGCCGATTGCGCTTGGTTGGTATCAGATATTTGCCCAGAACTTTGCCCTAGGTTTAAAAACTGTCCCAAGGATCTGCCAATTTCGGGTGCTGACACCATTGCCCCAGCTGAAAAGGCAAATAGTGCTGCGCCTGCAATGAGAGAAATGTGTTTTTTTTGTAGTTTCTTCAGCATGAATACTCGCTGAGAAGTGCCAATGAATTTCTTGAAACTCTAACATTCCTGGCCATGAGTGTAATCACTTTTTCAGTTTAAATTGCAAATTTTTGGAAAAATCAAGACTGTTGCCAGTACTG
The DNA here is from genome assembly GCF_963920855.1 of Nostoc sp. CCY0012. Classification (NCBI taxonomy): domain Bacteria; kingdom Bacillati; phylum Cyanobacteriota; class Cyanophyceae; order Nostocales; family Nostocaceae; genus Nostoc; species Nostoc sp. CCY0012. Next base: position 22,033 of record NZ_CAWUDM010000071.1, read on the forward strand.
AATTTTAAATCACACTCTTGCTCTAATTACATCTATCCCTAGTATATAGTGTGCAAATTTTTAGAGTTTCTTTAGGGCAATTGTATACGCTGCGCCAGTTAAGGGACTTGTAAATAAAAAAATAATCAATCGTTTTGGGAAACAGGGCTACCGTGTACACTCAATTCGGAAAATCTAACTCCCATTTATTTTTAATTGGTAGTCCTAACGCACCAAAAAACATTGATGGTGCGTTGCGCTGCGCTAACTTCTAAATCAGGAAATCAAAGTCTCTCTCCTGCGAGGAGAGAGATTTAGAGAGAGGTTTTCCAGATACCGTGAAAAGTTAGGCGACAACATACCCTTGTATCTTAGAAGAAGTGGTAGACCATAGGACACAACCCCAATCCCATCACCGTCTAGCTAATTCCGGGGTACGCCCTGTTAAACCAATCATCAACTTGAGGGCAAACACTTTTAACACGGGTACTCGCCGCATGAGCCATAAACCTAAGCGACGAATGACTACTAATGGGAAGAAGTTGTTAGAAAACATCCGATCTAACAAATCAGTGAAGCCTAAGATTGTCAGGTTTTCTCGCTTACGCCAACTTTCATAGCGTTTGAGGATTTTAATATTACCGATATCTTCACCTGCTGTATGGGCTTTTTGGATTACTTGTGCTAAGGCTGCGGCATCCCGAATACCCAAATTTAAACCTTGTCCGCCGACGGGATGACAATTGTGGGCGGCATCACCAATTAAGGCTAATCTAGGTAGGACATAGCGATCGCTTTGCATGAGTTGTACTTGAAAAATAAAGCGATCGCCTAGTAATTCCAACTTACCCATATGATCACCATAGCGACGGCTGAGTTCTCCTAAAAATTGCTCGTCATCTAAGGCACACAAGGCTTTGGCTTCTTCATGAGGGGCTGTCCAGACAATCCGACAACGGTTCCCCGGTAACGGTAATATCGCAAATGGGCCGCTAGTCCAAAATCTTTCGTAGGCGGTATTGTTGTGGGATTTTTCTGGTTTGACAAATGCTACAATACAAGATTGCCAATATTTCCACCCAAAGGTTTTAATACCCGCAGCTTCCCGAATCCGCGATCGTGAGCCATCGGCTGCCACCAGTAATCTACTACGGACTGTTTGAATTTTGTCAGCAATTTTGATATCTACGGCTACTATGTCCTGTTGGTATTGCGTTTTTACCACTTCCGCCGGACAAAGATAAGTCACATTGGTACAATTTTGCACAAATTCCTGCAAAGGCTGTAGCAGTGCTTGGTGTTCAGCGACATAACCTAGTTCTGGCTTACCTATATCATCTGTGGCAAATTCCACCACATCGGGATAATCGGCATCAGACAGGCGAACTTGGCAATATTTGGCAATTTGCGGCGATATTTGATCCCAAACTCCAATACCCTGGTAAATGAGTGCCGAAAGCATATGAACTGCGTAGGCTTGCCCTTTGGCTACTGCTGCTGATGCGACTCTGGCCTCAATCAGCAGGACACTCAAGCCAGAATCTTTTAAAGCAGAGGCTAGGGTTAAGCCAATAATTCCACCACCGACAATTACCAAATCATAATCATATCCCTGGGGATTTGGTGGTGTTTGTGGAAGAGAAAGAGTTTGATGAACCTGTGTGAGCGCCATTGTTAAGATAAGTTAAGGCATCCTAGCTATTATTTTTACGCAATTACGCTATTTAGAGCAAGTTGATTCAGAGGCTAAGGGCGCTGAGGCTAGCGATTAAGGAAAAAGAAAAATTTTCATGTTGGGAGTAATGATTGATGAAGTTAATTTCTGAACCATCGATTCCTGTGAAAATACATAAGATGAAGGAACGGGTGCGATGGCTTGATCCTCAGATTGTCTCACAAGGGATCGACCAAACCAGTATGGTCATTGATGACGGTAAGGAGGATAATCCGGAATTTTCCTTTATGGTAATTGGTGATACTGGGACAAAATTGCATTATGGTCAACATCCCCAACGCAAAGTCGCGGAACTGATGCTTCCCCACAAAGACGAGTGTAGTTTTGTCTTACACACTGGCGATGTGATTTATACGGTTGGTTCCCATGAATATTACGCAGAGAAATTTATTGAACCTTATCGGGAATTTCTGCAAGGTGGCGACAACCCAGAAAAGATTCCCTATGACCAAATGGTGTTTAATCTGCCGTTTTTGCCTGTGCCGGGTAATCACGATTACTATGATGTCCCGTTAATGTATCGTTTGTTCATCGGCAGTACGCTACGATTACGGCGGATGCTACGTTACAAAGATATTGAGATTGGCTGGCATGGATCAAATCAAGGTGATGCTTATGCTAAGGCATTTATTGATTATCTCGCTGCGATCGCTTCACCGGCAGATTTACAACTACATTTAGAACAACACTATACTGCAAAAACTCACACGGGGCGCTGCTTACGTTATCAACCAGGAAAATTTACCCGTGTTCCTAACCGATATTATACTTTTCGTTATGGTGGAATTGACTTTTTTGCCCTAGATTCTAATACCTTTAACGACCCCTCACCTTTACCAAAGACTCCAGAGGGTAAAATCGACCGCACAGCCTTACAAAAGCGTCGTCAAGAGATAGACCATGAAGAAGTGCAGATTTTAGCAGCGTGTGACAAACTTAACGCCAATAAATCAGCAGATGCGGAAAAAATCGATTATCTCAATGCCAAATTAGACCAAATTAATGAAATCAAAATCGATATTGAAAAGCAATTGGCTTCAGACACTATGGCCATGATTGATTTTGAGCAACTTGATTGGTTACGCAGCAGACTCATCGAATCTTGGAACACCTCAGAAGTACGGGGAAGAATTATTTATTTTCACCATCCACCCTACGTTACAGAAGCTACAAAGTGGAATCAGGCGCAAACCTTAGCAGTTCGCCACCGCCTACGCTGGGTATTTACACAAGTAGCAGAAACTTTAGGTTCCTTAGTAAAAGAACGTCCCATAGTCGATTTAATATTAAACGGCCACGCTCACTGTTTAGAATATCTCCGCACAGTTGATACAGGATATGCCGATTCTCACATCAACTGTATTATTGCCGGTGGTAGTGGACATTTACCCCGACGCCAGCGTTTAGAAGGAACTGAATTAGAGGAGATTTTTACCGATATTCCCGGTCGTCCCGCGCGGAAAGTTGCCGATTCCCTACTATTTTTTGGTCGGAATGGTCACAATGAATATAGGCGATTTCCGTATTCATGTGTACGCATTGACGTTCAAGATGGTAATCCACCCAAATTTATTGTCAGACCTTTAGTAGCCGAACGTTTTGGTGAACAATGGCACACGCCTGAAATTCAGCCATTCGTGATTTAAACTCAAAAAGTTCAGCGTACCTCTGCATTTATCAAAATGAAACAATTGATACTGCTTACCTTCTTAATACTAGGGAGTTTTTTCTTTAACCCAACTACCGCAGCCATTGCAGATACAGGAACCAACACCGTTTACAAACAGTTAGCGCACCCAAGCCCCGATGGTATCGGCAAAAACTACATGGGGCGAGAAATTGCCAAAGTCATGGGACATACAGGTGTAGGTTGGCTAGAACGCAGCAGTCGGGAAGGAGAAGAACAACCAAGTAAAGTAGTAAGTGCGTTAAATTTACAAGCCGATGATGTAGTGGCTGATATTGGTGCAGGTACAGGTTACTTCAGCTTTCGCATGGCGCCATTATTAACAGAGGGAAAAGTTTTGGCTGTAGATATTCAGCCGGAAATGTTAGATATTCTTGAGTTTTTCAAACAAGAGAAAAATATTCCGAATGTTGAACCTATTTTGGCAACACTGACTAATCCTAACCTCCCACCTGACAGCGTAGATTTAGCATTGATGGTTGATGCTTATCATGAGTTTGCGTATCCCCAGGAAGTGATGCAAGGAATTGTCCAAGCCTTAAAACAAGGTGGACGGGTCGTGTTGGTGGAGTACCGGGGTGAAAATCCGTTTATTATGATTAAACGGCTGCACAAGATGACTCAAAAACAAGTGCGTAAAGAAATGCAAGCTGTTGGTTTAGTTTGGCGGGAAACCAAAAACTTATTACCCCAACAGCATTTGATGGTGTTTGAAAAGCAAACTTCTAATAATTCGTAATTACGAAGTTGGGTTGTGTGTGAGTTTTATGACAAGGGTTTTAAACTGACACTTTTGGTTGTACTATCCCAAATTATCCAGTTACAGGAGTTGTCTACTTCTTCGGCGTTATTTGTCACTTTAAAATATACCTTATCTTTGCCCTTGGGTTCAATGGCAAAGTCGGCATTTTGGGCATACACAACTTTGAAACCTTTATCTCTTAAACAATACATGGCCCAAGCTTTTAATGATTGCTTATGTGGTTCGTGGGGAATTGGTGGGTTGGTGATTGTTTCTGCGATAACTTGAAACATTTGCATTGGTTCTCTCATCAAAATAAGTTAATTTTTTACTTATTTACCATAAATATAGTAGCTCCAAATGAGTTGCCAATAAATCTATTATCTATTACTCATTACTTACCATAGGACTCACAATGGGAATTGCGATCGTAAACTCGGTTCCCATACCCAAGGGAGAATTGACTTCCATGATGCCATTATGTTTTTCCACGATAATTTGATGGGAAATAGACAAGCCAAGTCCCGTACCTTTACCAACAGATTTTGTGGTAAACAAAGGTTCAAATAGCCGTTGTTTGATCCGCTCAGGGACACCAATTCCATTATCAGCAATCCGAATTACAGCCCAATTTTGTGTATTTATTTCTGTGGTAATTTTAATTTGAGGAATGTGATTTTTTATTTTGCCTTGGTTAATAATTTCATCAATAGCATCAATTGCGTTTGCCAGGAGGTTCATAAATACTTGATTCATCTCGCCGACATAGCAGTTTACTTGTGGTAATGTTCCATAATTCTTAATAACTTCAATGGAGGGGCGATCGCCATTACCTTTGAGGCGGTGTTGTAAAATCAGTAACGTACTGTCCAGCCCGAGGTGCAAATCCGCAGGTATTTTGGCATCGCTATCCGAGCGAGAGAAGCAGCGGAGTGAATTAGAAAGGTGCTGAATGCGTTCAGATCCTAATTTAAGTGAACTCACAATTTTTCCTAAATCTTCGAGAACAAAGTTCAGATCTAAGGCTTCAATAAAAGTGGTAATTTTGGCTGTTGGGTGGGGATACTCTTGTTCATATAGTAGGAGCAGCTCGGTTATTGCGGCAATGTATTCCTTTAAAGGCGGGATATTGTTGGTGATAAAGCTGATGGGATTATTCATTTCGTGAGCAATACCAGCGATTAATTCTCCCAATGTCGAGAGTTTTTCTTGCTGTACCAGTTTGACTTGTGCTTGTTGTAAAGCAGAAGTGCGATCGCTGACTTGTTTTTCTAAAGATTCAGTTAATTGCTTGACTTAGATCTTGCACCTAACTGGGTAAACACGCAAAAAGCGAATAAAGGATGCAAAATATTACAGTAAGTGAAAGCATAGTTCAAATAAAATAAAGTAATCAATAATACTTAAAACTCACTATTAGTACGGTGTTTGCTGCCAAAACAATAAGATGCAGGGATGCTGCACGTTTCAAAGGGGATGGCCATCATAAAATCGTCAGATTTGCATTTGAAACTAAAAACATGAGAAAAAAGGCGTGAAATACCGAATTAAACAAAGCACTAAGAAAATGCTTGCTCACGCCCAAGAATTAGTTTACAACCTCAAAGAGTTGATGCCGACGCCATACCAAAAAGATAATTTAGAAACAATGCTGGCCTTATTTTTAGAGGCACAAGGCCGCCCATTACCCCAACACAGTAAAACGAAATCCCCAAGTGCTATTAGCCGATTTTTAAATATAAATCCTTGGTCAACTAGGGAGATGATTAGGTTAGTTCGCCGCCAGATATTACAAACAGTTTTAAAGATATTATCTTTACCTACTCCAGGAAGAAAACCTTTTTTACAAGTCATTATTGACTTAACAACTTTAGAAAAATGCGGCAAGTTTTCAGGATTTGGAGATTTGATTAGAGTTTATAATGGCAAGCGTGGTCTACATATAGTCGTTATTTATTTAGTCATAGGAAAATGGCGTATTCCTTGGAATTTCAGGATTTGGAGAGGTAAAGGAACTCCATCACCTGCACAGCTAGGACTGAAACTTGTTCAACGTTTACCAAAAATGTTAACCCAACGCTTTGAGACTATTATTTTAGCTGATACAGCCTTTGGTAGTATAGAATTCCTTGAAGGTGTTCGTCGGCTGAAATATCATGCTGTTACAGGTGTTGCTATTAGCCGTAAGCTAGCCGACGGTAGGCTTTTAAGACGTTTACATAAGCAGGGTCAACAGGTTTATCTATTTGGTTTAAGCTTTCCTGTTACTATTTCTTGGTATTACTTAAAGCGCGATAATGGCAAACTAGAAAAACGTTTTGTTTTATCTACTCGCCCGATTAAAGCTTCTACCCTCAAATGGTGGGGTAAACGTCGTTGGCAGATTGAAGGATGGTTCAAAACCGCAAAGCATCGTTTTGGTTTGCATCGCTTTGGGCAAGGAACTCTGCTGGGTATGTATCGTTGGCTTATCCTTTCGCTAACTGCCTACCTCATTGCCCATTGGACTTATCTTCATCTTCAGCCTGCATCACCGCCTGATTGGGGTCAAGCGGCACAAGTAGCCCTTGAATTTATTTTTCCACAAATAGTTGTGTATCTTCTTTTACTCAATATTGAACGCCTTAGTTGCCTTGCACGTAGTTGTGGTTTTAACATTCAAATTTCCAGGTGCAAGATGTGAGTTGAGTTGTAAATGCACGCGTACTCTAGCGATAACTTCTTCTTGAGCGAATGGTTTAGGGATATAATCTACTGCACCCAGAGAAAAACCTTTAGTTTTGCTTTGCGTATCTGCCAAGGCTGTGGTAAAAATAACGGGAATGTTTTGAGTCACAGGATTAGCTTTCAGGCGACAACAGGTTTCAAATCCGTCAATACCTGGCATTTGTACATCCAGTAAAATCAAATCTGGTTGATTACGTTCTGCTTGGGCGATCGCACTTTCGCCATCGACTGCAACACGGAAGCGTAAACCTTCTCCAGTGAGTGCTGCGGATAAGACAGACAAATTGGTCGGATTATCATCAACAATTAGAATAAATCCGTTACTAAAAAACTTGCTCATGATCCATGTAAAGGTGAAGTTTATTTACGCCAAATCAATTTATGTATTGTTGAATAAATGTTTCTAAACGTTTGAGTTGAAAGTTGCTAGCTAACTGGATGATTTGGCGAGCAAAGGCACTTAAATGCTCATCAGATACAGCAAGTTTTTGAGCTATTTCTAAAATTGTTTGAATATCTCCATCTTGGGACAATTTAAAAAATTCTTGTAAAATTTCTGGGGTAGGAGGAATGATATTTACTGACAGATTAGAACTATTTACATCAGTTTTGCTAGTTGTATTTGTTTTGTTTTCATATAGCCATTCCAGGTGCAAAAATTTTCGCAGTAATTCTAGTAGCGTTTCCACTTCTATCGGCTTTGGCAGAAAGGCATCTGCACCGACATCAATACTTTTATATTGGTCAACAGCAAAGACACTAGCTGACGAAGCAATCACAGATGTGTCTTTAAATTGCTCAGACTGACGCAAGCTTTTAATAAACTCAAATCCATCCATTTCTGGCATCACTAAGTCAGTAATAATCAAGTCTGGCTGATGGGCTTTAATTTTTTCCCATCCTTCTTGACCATGACTAGCTTCAACAACAGTAAATCCTATCGGCTCTAGTAAATTGACCATTATCGAGCGATTTTCCCATCTGTCATCAGCAATCAAAATTGTGCGTTTTTCTCCTTGATAACCAAGAATAGTTCCTTGCTCAACTATTCTGGAAACCTTAGCCCAGTCTCGAGATTCTGGTAATTCTAAATCAAACCAAAAAGTGCTGCCTACACCAAATTCACTTGTTACTTGAATCTGACTATTCATCAAAGAAATAATTCTTTGGGTAATGGCTAATCCTAAGCCTGTACCTTCGGTTTGTCTTTTCTGGTTTCCTACTTGCTCAAAAGGCAAAAAGATTTTATTGACTTGCTCAGGCGTCATTCCTGTACCTGTATCTGCTATTTCAAAGCGAATTTTATATATGATTTTTCCATTGTCATTTTCTCCTCGATTAATAACCTTAATTTTGAAAGTGACACTACCTTGTTGAGTAAATTTAATAGCGTTACCAAGCAAGTTAATTAATACTTGCCGCAAGCGTTTTTCATCAGCACGAACTCCTGTTGGTAAATCAGGGTCAAGTTGCAGATAAAAATTGATCACTTTTTGTTCGGCTCGGATGCGACAAATTTCACTTACACTGTCTAGAAACGCAGGTAAATAAAAATCAATGGAATTTAATTCCAACTTTCTGGCTTCAATTTTAGCGAGATCCAAAACATCATTAATCAGGGTTAATAGATGAGAGCCACATTCATAAATAATGCTGATTCCTTTTCTGCCTTTTTCAGTTAAAGATTCTGTACGCTGAAGGATTTGTGTATAGCCAAGAATACCGTTGAGAGGTGTGCGTAACTCATGACTCATGTTGGCGAGAAATTCACTCTTGGCTTGGTTGGAGTTATTAGCTATTTCCTCTGCTTGGCGTAATTCTTTTTCAATGCGCTTGCGTTGGACAATTTCATCTGCAAGCACTCGATTGATAGCTTCTAATTGAGTGGGACTAGGTAATGTGAGAGCTTGAGGTATGAGATAAATTAATGCAAATGCCGTATATATAGAAACAATGGCCGTGATAGCTTTAAGTCCACCTGCAATCCAATAATCAGGATGCCAAAGCGTCCAAATTTCCATTAAATGTCCAGTACCACAGGCAATGATAAAAGCACCAAATAATAGAAAAACTCTGTTAAATGGAACGTCTCTGCGTTGAGAAATAAAATAAATCAGTAAAATAGGAATAGAATAATAGGCTAAGGCAATGGTGGCATCAGAGATAATGTGGAGCCACACTAGTCCAGTTTTCCAGAGATAACAATGTCCGTGGGGAATAAAACCGTTTGAGTAAAAAAATGCCAACATGATGCTAGTTGGATTTGCTATGTATGTTTGTAAACTAAGTATTCCCAAACATTGCGTGTAACTAGCATGGGAACCAGAGAAAGTTTTCTGGTTAGCTTACTGTCAAAATAGTTCTACATATCATTCGATAGATACCAAAAAACGACCCAAGTTAGCTGGAATATCCAGATCAATTCAGGTTTTTTGGGTCATTTTGTCAAAATTCTACTTTGGAAAAACCAAATATTTTATGATACTAATGTTGTGTGCGGATCGCAACGAATTTCAATCATAAAGCCATCAGGATCATAAAAGTATACACCTCTACCAGTGGGCCGGGTAACTGGGCCATGAGCGATCGCAATGTGATTTTCCTGCAATACTGCCAATGCTTGCTCAAATAATCGCGGATCGATGTCAAAGGCTAAATGGTATGCTCTAGTGAAAGTTTTTTCTGGATTAGGATCTGGTGGTGCTAATTCTGGTTCCCAAAATAAATCAAGAATTGTGCCATCGGGGGTGACGAAATTGGCAACTTTCCCGGCGTTGACAAGTTCCACTAGGGTAGCAGGTACTTCGGCCCCGGTGAGTTCGTGCAAACCCAGAATATGACCGTAAAAGTGTTGAGAAGCTTGCATATTTTGGACGTTAAGGGCAATATGATGTACCTTTCGGAGCTTAACGGGTGACAAGGCAGTTGAAGATGAGATGTGGCAACAATTTGAGAAAA
>NZ_CAWUDM010000072.1:0-31512 GCF_963920855.1 Nostoc sp. CCY0012
CCAACGCTGGTTCTAGGTGCTGAACCTCCGGGTAAAGCGAATTGCACATCACCCCTTGTACCTCCGCCAACGCTGGTTCTAGGTGTTGAACCTCCGGGTAAAGCGAATTGCACATCACCCCTTGTACCACCACCAACGCTGGTTTTAGGTGCTGAACCTCCTGGTAAGCCAAATTGGACTTGTCCGCGAACGCCACCACCGACGCTGGTTTTGGGGGCTGCATCGTCGGGAAGTTTAAACTCCACACTAATGAGAACTTGATTGGTAACGGTTGGATTCTTTTCAGGGAAAAGACTTGCTAATGTAGCATTCCCTGTCAAAACTAATGTGCAGCTAATAGTTAAAAATAAAAATATCTTAAAATTAAACTTAATCATTGTCACCTCTTATGCTATGTTTACAACCAATTACCGACAAGAACGAAAGAAGACCAAAAATAAGGATGTTTGTATAAAGGATTAGCCATAATTTTGATTTGTGCCTGTTGCAATGCCTCAGCTTTGTTTAGTTTTGAATTACTCAATTGGTGATAAAATTCTTTCATCAAAGAGGAAGTAGACTCGTCACTCACTGACCACAAACTAGCCAGGGTGCTTTTAGCGCCAGAACGCAAAGCAAATCCAGCTAAACCTAATGTTGCACGATTATCGCCTACGGCTGTTTGACAAGCACTCATTACTAATAATTCAATGGGTTCTACGTTTCTTTGACTTCTATTTTTAAATAAAAGGTCAAAATCTTGAATAGAAATGCGATCGCCCCAGGTCAACAAAAAGGTTTCTTCTGGGTTAGAACTAAATTGACCGTGAGTAGCAAGGTGAACTATGGGGAAAGATTTATTGGCGATCGCCGCTTTTAAGCTATCTCTGTTAAACTTTTTATCTAGCAACACTTTGGCATTAAGTCCTGTTGTGACTTCTTTAATTTCTTCTGTCACTCCTGGTAAGGAATTGAAGCCTTGGCGTGCTTCCGTCAATCCAGCCGCTAACACGCTCAGTTTTTGGCGTTGCAGTCCTTGAGGAAATAGTTGTAATCCAGGACTGAGGGCGACACTATAATTTTCAATTAAATACTTTTTCCCATCATACAGAACACCCATTGGTAAGTTTCGCAACAAAGTATCTGGAATGAAAACTAAAGTTTTGATATTACTTTTGGTGAGTGTTGCTTGAGCAGGTGCAACCAGCCAGTTATAAATTTCTTGGGAGAGTCGCAAACGCTCGTTACTGGGATAACCAGGGGATAGGGAAGAATAAAGTTGTTTTAAGGTCGCTTCTATTTGCTGTTTTGGTAGTTGGGTGCTGTAGTGACGCAGAGGTTGATTAGGAACTGAAAGAATGACTTCCAGGCGATCGCTTAAAATAATTGGATAAATAACGGCTGCGTGTAAGTCAATTTTTTCTAAAACTACAGGATTGGTATTATCTAAACAAGCATCCCGAAAAAAGTTATCCAGTTCCGCTAGTTGCAAAGCTTCCATCACTTGCAGAGCTTGTTTAAGGTTACTCTGATTATCTTTTTGCAACAACAAGCTGACGTAATCTCGATAAATTGTTTCAACACTTTCTTTAAAATTAAACTGTACATCCCGGTTAATTGCCACTAAATCACTACGTAGAGATTGCAAGTTATTAAAAGCAATCTCATAAGCAGCGATCGCATTATTATTATCTCCTTGTCGTTTGGCAATTATACCCAACTGTCCCGCCGCACGAGCTACTAAATCTGTAGCGTTAATTTCTTGAGCTATTGTTAGTGCTTGTTGTGTCAAAGTTGTCGCATCTGCCAACTGGTTGTTTTCTTGGTAGAGTTTACCTAGTTGGTTAAGGGAGTAAGCTTCGGCTCTCGGATCTTTGATTTCTTTGGCTTGTTGAATAGCTGTTGCTAACAAATGGGCAATTTTGACAGCGTTGGTTTCTAAAACGGCTTGTTTACCATCTCCTGCTGTCTCTAAATCCATCAAACTTTCTGCAAAGTTAATGTTGGCGTAAATAGCCGGACGACTAAGAGGAAGTTTAGCAAGGTTGGTTTCGATTTCTGGAATTAATGCTTGTGCTGATTCGCCATTTTGTACTTTAACTAACAAGCTCAATTGATTTAATTGTGCTTCTAATTTAGCCTGTGCATCTGAAGCTAAATTAACTGCTTCTTGGTAATATGTCCAAGCAACATCATATTCTTGTAAGTCTCTGGCGACATTACCAATACTAAATAAAACTGCACTCACATCAGTTGGAGAGTTGAATTGTTTACTAATTTCCCAACTTTTATCGAGAATTGTTTTAGATTGCTTTAAATCACCAACAGTTTGCAGAGCAATGCCTAAACTTCTCAATCCTTGAGCCTTTAAGAGATTGTCTGGTTGATTTTGCAATTCTGTCACTAGTTCTTCTAACAAAGTTTTGGCACGGCGATATTGTCCCAATACTTGCAAACCTTGTGCATGATTAATTTGGCTGATGAGTTTACCTGTTTTATCACCTGTGCGCTCATAAGTGACTGCTGCTTGTTTCCAAGTATCTATAGCCGTGTCAGCTTGTCCTTGCAGAAGTTGAAGAGTTCCTTGTGTATTTAATGCCTGCGCTAATAATAAACTGCTTTTAGTATTGGAATTTTTTACGCTTTTTATAATATTCATACTTTTAGCGATCGCAGTTTGTGCCTGGGGAATTTTGCCTAAATCTTTATATGCCAATCCTAAATAATTAAGCACTTGAACTTGGCTAATAGTTTCTTTTTGTGATTGATAAATTTTTAGTGCATTTTCCCAAATTCTAGCTGCTTCTGCATATTGTCCAGCTTGATAGTAATTTTTCCCTCGTTGTAATAATTCTGAGGAGTTTGATAGTTGCTGAACTACCTGATTTGAACCTGACAGTTTAGCTTGATTAGCAACAGCAGGAATAATCTTGATAACTAAGAACAAACTTAATATTACGGAAGCAGCAAAAACCCATAAAACATTAATTTTCTTCTTTAAGAAGAAACAAATTTTTTTCTTATTTAAATGGTTATACCTCTTTGTCCTATATATTTTTTTCATATTAATTGTATATTTTTTATATTAATAGGACTTACGCATTGACAGGAAATACCAAATATGTGGTGTGGATTTCAGGTATTAAACCTTGATTTATCGACACTTTTTAGGCGATCGCTATTTATCAAAGGATGATTAATAAAAGCCTGAAACGACGCATTTACGTTAATGCACAAGATAATAAATTTGTACAGTGCGTAAGTCCTAATTAAAAATAAAATAAACCGTTTAAGTATTCTACAGGTAAAAATCATGAGTTATTGAAACCTTATAAATCGCTACAATTAGAACGTTTTGACAATAAACTCTCTTGAGGCAAAGATGCTACTAATTCTACTTTTCCTTGGGCATTAATTCTCAAGCTTGTGGCTTCGACAATTTGTTGTCTTGTTGGAGGAATTGCAGAAGAACTATTTACTTGATTACTGTTTTGTGTAGTTGTAAAATCTCGCGTATCCGACAAGATAGTTTGACCACGAATGGTTGCTGTAGGGTCTGTTGGTAAACCTCCCCTACCTGTGATAGTAAAAGAATTACCTTCTGTGGATGCACAACTAGGAGTAACTATTTTATTATTGCGATCGCTCTCTGGGTTTGGTACTCCTATCAAAGCCGAACTCGGAGCTGCATCCTGTTTATTAATTGATTCAAGGCTAGAAAAATCTAACACAGGACTAGGAACTTCTGGTGGAGGACTAGGAACTTCTGGTGGAGGACTAGGAACTTCTGGTGGAGGACTAGGAACTTCCGGTGGAGGATTAGGAACTTCCGGTGGAGGACTAGGAACTTCCGGTGGAGGATTAGGAACTTCCGGTGGAGGATTAGGAACTTCTACTTGTTTGGCGCTAGAAGTAATATTGCTGAGAGGAGTTAGTATATTAGAAAACCCGATTCCTTGAATATCTCTGGTAGTAATATTAATATTGCCACCACTACCTAAGAACGCATTAGCTGTAATATCACTGTCTTCTTCGGGAACAGCAAACAGTAAATCTGTGTTGATAGTGATGTTAGCACCATTTCCGCCTGTAGTTTCATTACCTGCGATCGCCAAAATACTACTTCCACGGCGTAATGATAACGAATCTGTTAACTGGAGATTAATATTACCGCCTTCAGTGCTGACTGTTTTTGTGGAAATTAGAGCTTGATTATCGAGGGTTAATTTGTTTCCTTGGATCTCAATGCTGCCACCAATACCACTACCTTCGCTAACGGTGGAAATAGCAGCACCATCCCGAATCTCAACTTGTTGAGATTCGACGAAGATATTACCGTTGTTACCGCTAGAACCCAAACTTGTATTAGCAAATAAACCCGTATTTGCACCAGACAAGAGAACTCTGTTTGTAGCTTTGAGTACTATATTTCCAACATTTCCTAAACCTTCTGTTTGAGAAAATATCTGACTATTATTAGTAGCAACAAAGGAGCTAGTATTAATTTCTATATCACCAGCTTTCCCTGCACCTATACTCTGGCTTCCTATATTTGAGTTATTTAATAAAATTGAATCAGCATTAATAATGATATTACTATCATTATTACCATTACTTGTAGTGAATAATTTAGCTTGGTTAGCTTCTAAAGAATTAGTAGTAATGATCAGCTTTCCATCTGTCCTTGTTATACTTCTCCCCAAGGAAACTAATGGTGCGTTTAGCGTTACATCACCGCCTTGTCCAGCACCAAAGGAAAAACTACCAATAAATGACTCTCTAAGTGGAGCTTGTTCTTGAATAATTGCAGATTTACTGTTGAGAGTAATGTTACCTCCATCTGTACCAAAAGAAATAATTCGTGATGATGGTGGCATGACAATATCATCCTGAGCTAAAAGTGTGATATCTCCACCAGGTTTTAAGAATGGAAATGTAGAATAATCAATTCCCAAACTCGTCAGAAATTGGGGAGTAATAATTTTCCCCCGTGAATCAATGATAATGTTTCCTGTCTTTGCACCCCTACCAAATGTGCTTAGTGCAAAGTTAACTCTAATATCACCCGATAGAGAAGAATTAGGTTGATACTGATTGGTTAAAAAAACCAGTCCTCCCGAATTGATAATTTGATTGATAGTGATATCTGCGCTTGTTGGTTTAGCATCTGTGTTAGGAGTAGGTGAAAAAGCATTGATTACTCCTCTGATTCCAGTTGGCTGAAAATTAGTAGTTCCAGCCCTAATATCAATAGTAGGTTGAGCGCTGCCATTAATCAGAACTTGGGTTAATCCATCGGAAAGAGTAACTGTTTCGTTAATAAAGTTAGTTGCATCGGGACGGTTCACGTTAATATTATTAATTCTTACACTTCCACCTGCAAAAATGTGAATGGAAGCTCCTGTATAACTATTAAAACTAACATCTCCACTTGAACGGATAATCGGGTCATTCAAGCTAAATAAATCTCCTTCTTGCCCGTTAATTTGTTCGAGGCTAAAATTACCACCACTAAAAAATTGAGCGTCCCCACTAATCGGATTGGCTGAACGGAAAACCATATTTTCACCAGAAAAGAAGCCACTGGAGGGATCGTTTAAGGCAAAAAGATCTATCTTATTTCCTTCAGCTAACAGTTGCTGTTTAGCTGAGGCAATGAAAGGGTAATTTAGGTTGTCCCGCACTTTTAGAGTATTACTAGCTTGCAAGGTTAAATTACTACCTGCTTGCAATTGCCCTTGTAAGTCAAGATTTGTACCAACTAAAGTCAAGTTTTGTCCAACTGATAAATTACCACTATTAGCGATCGCACCTTGGGGCGCTAACCAACTCTCTAACCCCGGAGGAACATTGACAGTTAATAACGGGGGTGCTTTGGGATCTTGAGTAGTAAATTGCTCACTGTTGTTAAAAATAAGGGCATTACTGGTGCTAGCAAAGAAAGAACCAGAGATATCCAAACGGGCATTTTTGCCGAAAATTATACCGTTAGGATTGATTAAGTAGAGATTTGCATTTCCTAATACTCCCAGTGTACCGAAGATATTAGAAGCCTGTTTTCCTGTAACTCTACCCAGAATATTTTCGACTCCAGAAGGATTAGAAAAATAAACTCGTTGCTGATTACCAACATTGAAATCTTGAAAACTGTGAAACAGGTTACTACCTCGAATTGCTCCGCCATCTATGCGATCAATGTGACCTTTAGTACTTTGGACATTCAGTATAAGAACAGAGTGTTCGACTTTCAAGCTGTCATCGACGACTATCTGAGCTACAGCAGTTGTTGTTGAACTTAGAATATAGGCGATCGCCGTACTGCTTGTTAAAATTTTCATCAGCATAGTAGCCCTATCAGTTTCCTCTGTTTCAGCAACACCTGAATTCTTCTTCCACTTAAGGTCAAGAATTTTGAACTTTGATTAATTTACGTTTAAGTAGATATACACATTCCAGCCCATTCATAGCTATGGACAGAAATCTACTAAGTAAAGCTATTTTTTACCTAAAATTAAAGATTTTCGTAGGTAAGTCTGATTATCCTTCACTTTAGTTAAAAATAGCACTATTAATAAAAAATTTACATAATTCCCCTTACTTCTTTATAAAAACTTTAATTTGGTTGGTTTGATGTTGTGATTTATATGCATGAAGAAACTGTTTGAACTTAAAAATTTTCCATTTTTTAAGACTTGTTATTAAAAAAAAAATTCCAGATACTTAAGTGATATGATCATCAGCCCAGTGAATCATATTATTTCTACAACAACTTTAGTTACAATATTTAATTTTATTTGTGTCAAATTTAGGAGTACGATTAATTTGGTTTAAGACCTTGAAAAAACTACACAAACAGGGTGCTTTTTTGATTTGCTATAGTAACAATATTATTTTATCAGCGATTACAAAAAATAAATATTGTATGGCAAATGATGAAAGCTTTGCCAACAGTTTCAGCGGAAATAATTCATAGGTATTTATAAAAATATTACAATCATGAAGTTGAATTTAACTAAACACATTGAAGATATCCAATTACTACATGTAGAACGATATCTGCCAGAAAAAATAAGAACTTACATTGAAGAAAATTACTATGCCAAAGTTCAGCAGCAAGCAGAGTTAGATTATGCTGCTAGAGATGAAAATTTTCTAGCAAATCCCCTTCAGCACGTCGCACTTTATTCGGATCATGGTGTTGTTCATGTCAGAGATGTTGCTCGTAATATCTTAGTTGTGCTGGAAGCCATTCATGGAGTTCTCATTCCCAAAAGAGAGCCTCTATGGTTTGATTTTATGAAAGGTTATGGAATCATACTTGTCTATAACCATGATATGGGAATGCTTGATTTTTCGCCATTTGGCCGGGCGATGCACCCAGAATTTGTTACTCAAGAAGTATTTAGTTCTGCTTTTGATCAGGTAATTGATACAATTTGGACTGAAAATTGTGGCAATGTTTCTTGGCGTTTAATTAACTTAGCTGATAAAGGAGCATTGACAGAAGACCCTCAACTTGTGTTACGTGAAATGGTTTCATTGGGTGTTGCTCATAGTAAAAGCAAAGTTCCTATTGAGGTATTGAATAATCCTCAAAAATTCAGAGATTTAATGAGAGAAATTGCTGCGGTTAATTTGCATCACCTTTATCACCAACAACAAGTAAGTAAAGCCGAAAATAAATTATCTCAGGCGAAAAAATCTCCCCAACAACAGCTTAAAATTGAAAAATTAGAAATAGCCTTACAGCAAACTAAAGCTACTCAAGCAGAATTTATTAACCAGGGAATTAGCCCCCATAACGAACGTATTGATAGATATTATACTGACTTTGAAAAACAAGCATTTTCCTGGCTGGTTTGCGAGCATCCAGAGGTACAAGCTTTAATTGCTGATGTGGGTGACACAATCCGTGCTTTGCGAGCAGCAGATGCTTTGCGACAGAGAGGTACAGTTTACAAAACATCAGGAGGTTATCAGATTTTTGTTGACCAAAATACAGCTAAGGCAATTTATGCTTTGCAAAAAGGCAGTGGTGAACTATTTTTATTAGAAGCAGCAAACCCCCTCAATGCTGGAGAAGCAAACATTGCCAGTAGTGAATTGACTGCTAAAGGTGATATAAGAATATCTTTCAATCGAGGTTCATTTACCAACCAAGATGCTGCACAACGGGCAGCTTACTATTTAGCTGTTGTAATTGACGATATTCAACGCGATATTATCGATACCTTTCACAGATCGCCTCATGACAATGATGTGATTAAGAAAAGCGAAAACATTGAAATTTTATTAGAAAATACTGACGACAACCTAGATTTTGCCGAAACTGTCCAAGCAGAATTAAAAAAAATCGCGCCAGAAATAGGGTTGAAGAGTAGAGTTGTTCCCTCACTCAAAAATATTGACCCAGAAGAGCGCGATCGCTATTTGAGTGCCAAAGAGCTAGATTGGTCACTGGAACAGAAACAAAAAATTCTGTTGAGAGTTTCTCAATCGGGTCATAAAATTCACAATATTGATCCACACAAAGCTTTTACTGATGTGTACTTATCTACTCTTGAAGCAAGTGAAACATTGATCCAAGCAGGATCGCCTCCTGGTTTTGTTTATATTCCTATGGGTATAGGACTTGTAAGTAACCCATTAGGCGGGTATCAACCCCAATCTGTAAAACCTTGGATTCCCTTAGGTAATATCCGGGTTATTCGTGGAGATCAGCAGGAAGCAACCATTACGGCACAAGAGAAACTTGAACTTCTGATCATTCCTAAAGAGACTTACCTGAAATATTGGCACAACACCTACAATGCAGAAGAATTTTCGCAACAAATCGTGCGTATTTACGCCGAAGATAATTTGCGAGAGTTAGAGCAAATTTTTAACATTCTCCGCCAAGTTGCCCTAATTGATAAAAATCTGCATGACACTGAAGTTGACTTCATTCAACAAATGCTGGATTCTTACCGAATTAAATATTCCACTGAAGAACTTCGAGAAAAGTTATTAACTGGTGAAGATAGCGATTTTGTTAGTTTACGGCAAAGCGTACTAGATTATCTCTCGTTAGAGCCGCCATATTTTCAGGTAGGAAGACTACGAGATTTATTGAATTTACTAGTAAAAGTTGACAAAAATATTACAGCAGAAGAATCGCTGATTATGTCAGAGTTAAATAATTTACTGGACAGTTATCTAGCAGATGAAACCTTTTCAAAGCAGTACAAGGTCTTGATTATTCCCACTAATTCTGAGCAAAATGAGGGGATTAGAACAATATTTCCCACTGCCCCAAAAGTTGAAAATCCTTGGGGAAAAGCTTATCTATGCGGTTCGTTCTACTCGAAAGAATACGCCAATATGATTTTGCAGAGATATCGCAATTTGAATTTCTACGCCATTCTAGAAGAAGAGGAATATTCAGCATGACAATCCTTCAAAATCAGCCCATGCCAGTGATTATAGATACGGATGGTGGTGTTGATGATGCCTTGGCATTGATTATGGCATTGAACTCACCACAATTAGACCTGAAAGCAATTACAGTTTTAGCTGGTAATATTCATGTAGATCAAGCTGCAAATAATGTATTGCGGGTACTAAGTATTGTTGCACCCAATACCTTACCAATTGTTGCTAAAGGCTGTGAAAAACCTCTGGTTAAACCGCCCTTTAATGCTGCGGGGATTCATGGTGCAGATGGGCTAGGCGAATTAGATCAATTTAAAGCCGCAGATGGTACAGCCAGCTATCCTCAATTAACCATCGAACTATCTACAGAAAATGCTATTGATGTCATTCTCTCAGCAGCCAAAGAGTACGGCGATCGCCTCAATATTATTGCTTTAGGGCCACTAACGAATCTAGCAACGGCAATTCAAAAAGATGCCGCAACGATGAAACAAATAGGGCGGATTATCATCATGGGTGGGGCTGTCACCGTACCTGGAAATATTACGGCGGCGGCTGAATTTAACTTTTTTGTAGATCCTCATGCTGCTCAAATCGTCATGGAGTCAGGGATTCCCTTAACATTGGTGGGTTTAGATGTAGCCATGAAAGCCCCTCTCCCCCGCCAAGTTGTGGAAGAAAATTTACAGCGTCGTCCTACAAAAGTTACCCAGTTTATTGCTGATTGTACTGGAATTTATATGGCTTTCTATCGCGATCATGAAGGTTTTCACGGTTGTTATTTACACGATCCTTTGGCAATGGCAGTTGCTATTGATCCGAGTTTAGTTACTACTGAATCACTTTATATGGTTGTGGAAACTGAAGGACGATTTACCACTGGTTTGTCGCTAGCAGATAGGCGCGATCGCCGGGATGATAAAAGCAATCCACCTAATGTAGAATCCTGCTTAGATGTTGATACCAAAAGGTTTTTAAAGTTGTTTGATCAACTTGTCTGCTCATAAAGATATAAAAATATCGCTCGTTAATTATTAAATAATAATTCCGAAATAGCCAATTTCTCGATCTAATATCATTAATTGCCAGATGTAGGACTCCTATTTGATTTTTGAACAAATTAAGTACCAATCGAAAAGGCTTATTTCCTACTCCCCACTCCCTATTCCCAGCCTACGCAAGTTAGTTCAATAATCAAAGCGGATCACTATGGTTGAGCAAAATTCCCTGAACACATCAAATAATGAAACATTACCGCTTCATGAACTGATGGCAAGAATTTTAGTTGCAGAGGAAACTTCCTCTCGGCAAATCTTACCTTTCATGGGAACCATGCAATGGCTTAACGATTACCTTACCCCTCAATCCTTTGCGGATTTTGTTAATACAATTCTCCGGGGTATTGGACAAGTAATTTTTGTTAATAATCCCCTGAGTGGGCTATTAATTTTAGTTGCTATTTTGCTACAATCCCCTTGGATGGCACTAATGGCACTACTAGGCGTTATCGCTTCAACCTTAACGGCGATCGCCTTAAAAATCAACCCTGATGTTATTCGTAACGGAATCTTTGGCTTTCAAGGAACTCTCGTGGGTTTAGCTCTAGCAACCTTTGGCTCATTGGCTAATGGGAATGGGGCATGGAATCCTTTATGGGCGATCGCTGTGATTATCTTAGCAGCCCTCACCACAGTATTAATGAATACCTTCGGGGGATGGTTTACCACTCATTTCAAAGTATCTATCCTGGGTATTCCCTTTCATATTGTTACCCAAGTTTTTTTATATCTAGTATTACTGATTCCTCAGCCCTACTTTCATTGGGGATTTGGCATTTTTTCTGTCTCTGCATCGGCATCTAAAACATTAGATTGGTTGAAGATTTTAGCATCTTTTCCTATTAGCTTTAGTCAAGTTTTCTTCGTTTCAAATCAGAATTTAGCTATCTTAGTTTTCCTAGCTGTAGCACTCTGTACACCCATCGGTGCAGGCGTTGGTTTACTAGGCTGTTTAACTAGCGCGATCGCCGCTTTAGTTATGGGAATTGACCCAGAAAAAATTTACACTGGGTTTTGGGGATTTAACTCTGTACTGACAGCGATCGCCATTGGAGGAATGTTTTATGCACCTAATTTTCGTAGTATCCTCATTGCCGGATTTTCCGTCTTAATCTGCACTCTTTGTACCCAATTACTAAGTCTTCTATTCAGTCCTTTGGGAATACCATTTTTAGCATTACCGTTTTGTCTAGTAACTATTGGTTGTTTTTTGGTAGTGCAGCATTCTCTCCCTTCTCTTGTTCCTGTTGCTCTTTATACTATTACTAGTCCAGAAGAACATCGTCTGCGCTACTTGACAGCCAAGAATGTAATTTTTAATTTTCGTCGGCAGCTAGAATCAGCTATACAAGGAACTCACCATCGTTTTTTGTTTCATACTGCTGATCCATCGCTTAAAGGCAATCTGCGTTATATCTTTGATGCCATCGATCAGGATCATAACGGGACACTATCAGTTCAAGAGTTCGTTACCCATTTACATAAAGCCAATGCAACCATATCTGAAGCAGAATTAGCGTATCTCTTTTCTAGAATGGATATTGACAAAAGTGGTGAGATTGATTTTGAAGAATTTGGTGAACTCATGTTGCGACATCGCCGTTTGATGTCAAAGTATCAAGAATTTATCACCTATTTTCTGCCTATTGATACTGATGAAGATGAATCTATCAGTATTGAAGAAATGAATGTTGCCTTATCTAGTGTTGGTGAATGCCCGTTATCACAAGATGAGATAATTTTTTTACAAACAAAAACTGGAGGAAACCCTTTGAGTTGGCATCGGTTTATTGAAGTATTACTTGTGTGCTAATCGATCCTGTGATTTGTGTGCTAGTTCCGCTTTTTGCCAAGCTTACTTCTTTGCGACGTATTCATGCCGTTTCTACAGGTTTCTACAGGCTTTAAACTCTCGTAAACGGGCAACGGTATTGATCCTTCAAAGGCTTTTTATTACTTTTTCAGCAAGCCCTACTTAACACAATCCTATTCGCATTCCTGTAGTTGCAGCTTCTGTGCGGTTTATTACCCCTAATTTATTGAGTACCTGGCTGACATGATGTCTAATGGTAGAAGGACTCAGTTTCATTCGTTGAGCGATCGCTTCATTACTCAATCCTAAAGCCAACAGTGCTAATACCTCTTGCTGTCGCTTGCTCAATTCATACAGAGATTGAGATGATTGTTTGTGTGGTTGCAACAATGCCTGAACAACTTCTTCAGTCAACATAGAACGACCCATCGCTGCGGCTCGTATGGTATTTGCTAACTCATCAATGGAGACACCCTTAAGCAGATAGCCAATAGCTCCGGCTTGTATTGCTTGCTGTACTAAATCATTTTCAAAAAAACTGGTCAAAATTAACACTTGAATTTTTGGGTATTTTTTGCGAACGGCTTTTGTGGTTTCTGCCCCATTCATCCCCACCATCATCAAGTCCATCAGCACTACATCTGGCTGCAACTGTTCGCACAACCGTATCGCCTCATCTCCGCTACGCGCTTCTCCCACTAATTCAATGTCATCAAAGGCGAGCAAGAGAAATTTGATACCTCCTCGCAGAATTTCGTGATCATCAACAGTCATGACACGAACTGGTGTGGTTAGTATATTTTGAGACATATATATTTTCTTATGTATCAGAATTATTTCTCTTACGTTATTCTTTCATTCTCAGTTTTTATACTTGATTTTTCTTAATTTTTAATTAATAGATGTGTAATATTATGTCACAATGATGGTGTTTATAGTAAATCAACAGTAATTTAACTTAGTATTCACCCTCAGTTAATTTGTTACCTGACTATCATTGCAACTCAGGACAATCTCAGTCCCCTGTCCTAGAGAACTTTCTAAATGGAAAGTAGCACCAATTGAATCAGCCCGTTCTTTCATAATTGTCATCCCTAAATGACCAGATGGTATATTGTTGGGATCAAAACCACAGCCATTGTCGCTAATACGCAAAACTATTTTTTGTGAGTTACCGTAGAGACTGACGGATACTTGCGTTGCCTGAGCATATTTAACGATGTTATTGAGTGCTTCTTGAGTAACTCTATAAAAAACAAGCTTTACCTCATTAGTTAAAGGCCGATCGCCTTCTACAATTGTTGTTATGTGTAAATTTGCCCGTCCAGAAATGGCCTTGGTTAATTGCTGTAGTAATTCACCTAATGGTTTCTCTGCCAAACCGCTAGGACGCAACTCAATTAGTAAATTCCGCATTTCTGCTAATGCTCCTTGTGTGAGTTGGGCAAGTTCCTCTAATCCCTGTTGGGCTATTTCTGGGTTGCGTTGCCAAACTCTCGGCATAGCTTCGGCAGTTGTGGCTACAGTAAACAATGTCTGCGATAATGAATCGTGTAAGTCACGAGCAAGACAATTTCGTTCCAATTCCACAGCTATTTTTCGTAACCGTTCGCTTTCTAGCAATTGTTCGCGGAGTTTCACCGCTTGGATTAAGTCTTTGGATAAGCTTAAACTCATAATTACGATGAAGGACAAAAATCCAAACTCAACCAAGTAGACAAATTGGATCTTTCCTAAATCTACTAGGCGATCGTGTTGCACAGCTGCTATCAAAATCGCTAAACTCAAACCTAAAGTAAGTGCTGCTTGCTTCTCACCGCGCCGATATTGAAGGTAACAAGCAGAAAAACAGTAAATAGTATTACTAGTTAAAGCTAATAATTGAAACCTGAATAAGGGATTGAGTGTAGCTTCTGGCTGATAAATAGATTCGCCCCAAGGCAAAGAAACGCTTGATAGGCTACTGATATGAGAGTAGAGAATCCCTGTAGGGGAAATTTGGTTGATTAATAGACTAATGATATATAAGCTATTTAGTCCCAAAATTAAACGTATTGGTTTGATGTTAGTATATAAAGACATAAACCAAACAGTAGTAATCCCGAAAATATAGCCCACAGAAGTTACCAATTTTTTGGCATTTATATAATCATCTATATTTATGGCTTGATATTGAGCTATCAGAGCCAAAACATAACCAAAAACTATCAAGCTGCTTAACCCAAAGAAAAAGTGCAGCAAAGGTTTTAATCGTCCACAGGCAATTAGCAAGTGTAAAAGACCAACATATAAGCTAATGCCAGCAACTATACCGAAAATGGTTGTAATTAGAGTCATTAATTAATTATATAAACAATTTGTATCCAGCAATAAATAAGTAATATTAATTGGATACATAGATTATCTATTTATCGGTATTCCTGACAAAGGATATAAATCTTAGTTACGCTCTGTTCTATAAAAAACATTTACCCACTTTCATAAATTGGCTATGTGCTTTTTTTCAAGGTCAGAAAATACAGAAGCGTAGACTTATTAGCGGCTTGTCCTAAAACATTGCCATATCATTAATTTCGCCACAGCAAAATTCTCACACGATGAATAAGTATAAGTACCAGTTATATAGGACAAAGATCCTAGTCAAAACTTGGATCTTTGTCCGATGTGGTGATTGGGGCAATCGCTGTACAATCCATTACGTCAATGATTTAAGCAATATTTAGGCGATCGCCTTGCTTCTGTGGTCAAAAGGCACAGGTGTAGAAGTTTGTGCGCCTATATAGTTCAGTAGAAATCCTGCATTGAGTAAAGATGTTATATCGCAATATCTCTACACAATGTTTAGTTGATAACACTTACAAATTAACTAAATCTGTGTAATCAATTAACAAGCAAACAAAAGTTAACTCAAAAGATACAAAACTATGAAGAAATTATTTTCAAGATTAACCCTAACAACAGCTACAGCTTTAACCGTTGCAATCACTGGAGGAGCAATAATCGGTAACTCCGTTTTAGGAGAGACATCTATTGACTTAGCGAAGTTACGTAGCGCTGCTGTGTCTAAACACAACACTTATCGAGCCACGCATAATAGCCCTAACCTCACTATCAGTGATTCCTTGAATACCAGCGCTCAAGCTTGGGCTGAGAACATTGCCAGTACTGGGCAGTTTGAGTTTGAACACAGTACCAATCGCAACAATGTGGGAGAGAACATATACGCCTCTTACAGTTCGGCGAGCACCGTAGACCCAACTACCCTTGGCAATGGAGCAGTTGAAGACTGGTACAGCGAAATTAAAGATTATAAGTACGAGAGTCCAGGGTTTTCTGGCAACACCGGGCATTTTACTCAGGTGGTCTGGAAGGGCAGTACCAAATTAGGCTGTGGTGCAGCACAAGGCACTGCAACAATTGAAGGTAAGGAATATAACGCTTCCTATGTGGTTTGTCAGTATAGTCCCGCAGGTAATGGGGAAGGGGAGTTTCCTGATAACGTGCTGAAACCATAGTGGTCTGTCAAGTTTAAATTCATCCAAGTTCGTAGTAAGGACTTTAGTCCTTATTTTCTAAGCACTAAAGTCCTTACTACAAACCCTCAAAACATCTGAATTTGTAGCGTGCGTTATGGAGATACAGCACATCTTGCTCTCATTTATCACACTGCATTAGCCAGAAGCATAACGCGCCTTACAAATAACTGCTCATCTAAGACTTAAGCACTTTACACTCTTTTGGAGAATTTATGACTAACTCAGCTTCATTTGACCCAGCCGTTAACTATGGGGTGGCACCTAATCCCCTTACCGTAACAGTTGGGGACTTCAACGGTGATGGCTTCTCTGACCTAGTGACCTCAAGTAACGGTTCCACTAACGTCTCAGTGCTATTGGGCAATGGGGATGGCAGTTTTGGCACAGCCACTAACTTTAATGCCTTACAACCACCATCATCTGTGGCAGTTGGGGACTTTAACCGCGATGGCTTCTCTGACCTAGTGACCGCAAACTCTGGTGGTTCCAACCTCTCGTTGCTGTTGGGCAATGGGAATGGCAGCTTTGGTGCAGCCAGTAGCATTAATGTAGGCGCTGGTGCTGGCTATGTGGCAATTGGAGATTTCAACCGCGATGGCTTTTTTGACCTAGTGACCTCAAACTTTATTTCCAACAACCTCTCAGTGTTGTTAGGCAATGGGGATGGCAGCTTTGGTGCAGCCACTAACTTTGCGGTGGTTAATCTTCCCCAACATGTAGCAATTGGGGACTTTAATGGTGATGGCTTCTCTGACTTGGTAGCCCCAAACTTTAATCCCAATAATGTCTCAGTGCTATTGGGCACCTTACCAATCTTCATGGAGTAGAGGCGTTGGCGTAGCCCACCGTAGGTATGATATCTTCTGGCCAGTCTGCTGTTTGTACATTAGTTAAGCTTATAGGCTCTTGAGGCTATTCTCTATTCATAATTAACACTTATATAGGTCATTGATCCTAGTTAAAAATAGGACAAATATACGATGCGTTCACCAAGGCAATCCGTGTAAAATCGATTATCTCTTAAAAAGCACATTGCTTAGGGTTAGAAATAGGAATGATTTAGGCGATCGCCTTGCTTTTGGAGTGAGAAAAGTCTATTTTCTCAAAAACAGCAAAATCTTACTTTAAGTCACATGAGAGATAGCAAAAATTTATGTCTACATTTTCAACTTGGATAAAGCTTCTGAGTTATAGAGCAATACATCAGCCTGACAAAATAGCTTATATTTTTCTTCAAGAAGGTGAAAAAGAAACATTTAGACTGTCTTATCAAGAGTTAGATACACTGTCACGGGCGATCGCTTCCCAGTTACAATCTTTAGAATTAACGGGTGAACGAGCTTTATTACTTTATCCACCAGGATTAGAATTTATCACTGCCTTCTTGGGATGTTTATATGCTGGTGTGATAGCTGTACCAGCTTATCCACCCCGACCGAATCAGAAAATGACAAGGTTATCTGCGATCGTATCCGATGCTTCAGCAAAGGTCGCACTCACAACTAATTCTCTATTAAAGGATATCCAGCGTAGCTTTGGCCAAGACTCAGAATTAAACACGCTGCACACTCTAGCTACAGATAATATAGATAGCAACCAAGCCCCAAATTGGCAAAAACCGGAAGTCAACAGCGATACTTTAGCTTTTTTGCAATACACTTCTGGTTCTACAGGCACACCAAAGGGGGTGATGGTAAGTCACGACAACTTGCTGCACAATTGCGAGTATATGAAGCAAGCATTTGTCTTAACACCAGAGAGTGTGTCTGTTTCATGGCTACCTAGCTTCCATGATATGGGGCTGATTTTTGGGATTCTCGAACCCTTGTACACAGGAGTGCCAGTCATCTTGATGTCACCGACAGCCTTTGTGCAACAACCCATTCGTTGGCTACAGGCAATTTCACATTATAAAGCGACTCATTCTGGTGGTCCGAACTTTGCCTATGAACTGTGCATCAACAGGATTACACAGGAGCAATTAGCAACCCTCGATCTCAGCACTTGGCATTTTGCCTACAATGGTGCAGAACCCGTCCGCCGCCATACCTTAGAACGATTTGCCGAAAAATTCCAGCCTTGTGGTTTCCGTTCTAAGTCTTTATATCCCTGTTATGGCATGGCTGAAGCAACCTTGATGATTTCAGGGGGACTAGGTGAAGCAGAACCAGTTTACTGTACTATTAAAGCCGATGAATTAGCACAAAATCAAATTGTAGAAGCATCATCGAATACCCAAAATGTTAGGCAGTTGGTAGGGTGTGGACGTGAATGGCTTGATACCAAAATCGTCATTGCTGACCCAGAATCGCTCACACAATGCCTGCCCAATCAAGTCGGGGAAATTTGGACATCAGGACGTAGTGTAACTCAGGGTTATTGGCAGCGACCAGAGCAGACAGAGGAAACCTTTAAGGCACAATTACGAGACACTAAAGAACAACTGTTTCTACGTACTGGGGATTTGGGATTTTTAAAGGATGGTGAGTTGTTTATCACTGGGCGACTCAAAGATGTAATTATTATTAGAGGTCGCAACCATTATCCCCAAGACATTGAACTGACGGTTCAGCAGAGTCACTCAGCTTTAAGACCTGATTGTGGTGCTGCATTTGCTGTGGAAGTCGAGGGAGAAGAAAGACTAGTTGTAGTTCAAGAATTGCATCGCAATTACCTGCGGGAACTGAATGTTGATGAGGTAGTTGAAGCAATCTGTGAAGCCGTATCAGAACAACATGAATTACAAGTTTATGCGGTGTTATTGCTGAAAACAGCGAGTATTTTAAAGACATCCAGTGGTAAGATTCAACGTCATGCTTGCAAAAATGGATTTTTGACGGGAAATTTGAATGTTGTAGGAGAGTGGCGACAAAATCTTAATGAAAATAGACCCCATCTCTTACCTGATAAGAATAATATCCATGAGCATAGCTTTTCCCCAAAAGCAACTCAAACTAAAGAAGCCATACAAGCTTGGCTAGTTGCTAATTTATCAGATTTGCTCAAAGTTAATCCCCAAGAAATAGATGTACAGAAATCTTTGGCTCGTTATGGTCTAGATTCTTTAGCAATAGTGAATCTTGCGGGTGAACTAGAGCAATGGCTAGGATATAAACTTTCTAGTACCTTGGTCTATGAGCATCCTAGCATCGTAGCCTTGGCGAACTACTTAGCTAACGCAGACGTTGCTAATTTCGAGCTACCTACTTGTTTAATTCCCCTCCAGCAAAATGGCACAAAACTACCTTTATTTTGCGTTCATCCACTTGGCGGAGTAGTCTTTCCCTATTATGAATTAGCGCGTCTTATTGATTCAGATCAACCATTTTACGCGTTGCAATCAGTAGGAATTGATGGACGAGAACAACCACTAAATAAAATCGAAGATATGGCAACTCGCTATATTCAGGCTTTGCGTGTGGTTCAGCCGAACGGCCCATACTTTTTAACAGGTTGGTCTTTTGGTGCTTACGTTGCTCTAGAAATGGCCACTCAGCTAGAACAGCAAGGACAACAGGTAGCCAAAGTAATTTTGCTAGACACGCCACCGCTTTCTGCTGACAAAACTACTAACTTCATCAATCTATTAAGATTTTTTCTGACTTCATCATTACAACATAGCTGGCCATATATCTACGATTATTTTTATCTCTATTTTGTTGGAGATAAAACTCAGCAATCAATGGATTTTTGGCATCTGATTAGTCTGATAAATCCAGAGTCAATCGCTAAGGTAGTCAAACATGAATCGAGGCTGATGAAGTTTCGCCAACCAGTATTACAGAGGGTTATGCACATTCTTCAAGCTAACAGTGAAGCTTTAATTAATTACAAACCAAAGTCATACCCTGGTAGAATTACTCTATTCTGTACTAACTCTCAATTTGGCAGTCATGATCAAGAACCTACTAAAGGCTGGCTCGATTTAGCGTCACAAGGATTAGAGATTTATCAAATTCCCGGTCATCACTTCAATTTATTAAGATCACCTCATGTTGAAGTATTAGCCCAGAAGCTAACGGCTTGTATTGACGAAGTGCAAAATTAAGTAGCAAAAATTTTTGTTGCTCCCATCCTTTAAATAGCAAGTAACTGTCATCATGGTCAAGAAAATATGAAAAATACAAGTGTACCCCAGAAATTACAAACTGGTTTTAGCTTTGATGAAGCTATATTAATGGCCAAGTTTTGCAAACAAATTTATCAAATTTTTCAGCAAGATGATGGGTCTGTTGATGATACTGAAATTGAAGGCATTTATAACTCAGTTCATGGTAGTCAAGGCTGGGAATTTGCTCACAGCATTCGCAACGATGAAACAAATGTTCGTGGTTTTATCTTAAAAAAAAAGGATGCTCATCAATATGCTGTGGTTTTCCGGGGTTCCATTCTAACTGACCGGGGTAGTTTTGAACTTACAGACATTGCTACTGATATAAAATGGGATTTAGTTAAATATGCTAGTATGACCGATCCCAGGATTAAAGTTGTCCAAGGATTATTTTTAGCGTTTGAGTCAGTTGCAGATGAAATAAAGCTCTTCTTTAAAACTTTAGCTGGTCAGTTAAAACCAAGAGATTTCCAGCAAGTGAACCAGCTGAGTGCCGAAAGACAATTGGCTTGCATAACAGCGATCGCTA
Organism: Nostoc sp. CCY0012; assembly: GCF_963920855.1. Classification (NCBI taxonomy): domain Bacteria; kingdom Bacillati; phylum Cyanobacteriota; class Cyanophyceae; order Nostocales; family Nostocaceae; genus Nostoc; species Nostoc sp. CCY0012. Next base: position 20,438 of record NZ_CAWUDM010000072.1, read on the forward strand.
ATGCTGGCACAATTAGACTAGGAACTGATTTTGAGCAACAAGTCAAGACACTAATCAAAGAAGCATTATCAGATGGCGAAATTGGCAATGATGAAGAACTCGACAACATTTTAGCCGTTGAACAAGAAGCCTTATTACAACTAGAAGCTGTTACTGAACCTTTAGAAGTCTACGTAACAGGTCATAGTTTGGGAGGAGGATTAGCCCACTTATGTGCCTTATCTTTGCGGCGACACATTAAAGATTCATATCTAACGACAAAAGTATATTCTATTGCCGCACCGAAAGTTGGTAATGATTCCTTCGCCAAATACTACAACCAGCAAATAAGTGAAGGGATGAGCTATCGGATAGAAAACTGGTTTGACCCCGTACCTAACTTACCTTTACCTGTACCATTCCCTTTAAATATGTTTGCAGGTAATGGTCTGAGAATTGGGGATCTTTATTTAGGTAACTGTGTCCCTGTTGGGGAAGCGCATGGAGTGATTGGTTTGGGTTCTCAAAGCGTCTCCCTTGATTTTGGCGGTGCATTAGAATTCTTGGGTGGTATTCCTTTTCCCCACAGCTTTGATACTTATATCAACTTGTTATCAGAAGATCAAGAACGTTGGCAAGGATTTTGGCGACCGATTCAAGATATTTTAGGAGTTTTTATTAGGGGACTTCTTCAAGATCATGGAGCTGAAATTCAGGCTTATTTTCAAGAAGAAATTCAGGATTTAAAAAGAGAACTCAATGAGATTAAGAATGAAATAAAAGCCTTAAAAAACCTCTAAAAAAGAGTATGAAGAGAGAGGGCTGATGTAGTAGAGTTATAGTCTTCCAAAACAACAACTCGAAAGCCACACACAGCCCATGTTCGATATCCTAACACTGTTGCAATACTTGGATCTTTGTACGATGCGCTCACTGAGGCGATCGCTCTATGATTTTTGTATTTACACTCTTACTGAAGACCTCATGAAAACTCTACTCTTTGCTACAGCCCTCGCTACCACATCTGGATTAGTTTTTGGAACCATGCAAGCTGCTTCTGCTTTAACCTGGAAGTGGAATTATTCTGGTAATGGAATAGACGCGATGGGTACTTTCACCACTAATAATACCCCTGACGATTTGGGTTTCTACCAGATTTTGGGAATTAGAGGTACACGCAATAGCGAAACAATTACTAGTCTGCAACCCGTAGGTACTCCAATACCAGGAAACGAACCTTTCAATGTAGATAATTTAATTAGTCTTAGTAGTCAGCAGTTGACGGGTGACGGTTTTGGTTATTCCACATCACAGGGAAACTATGCTAGTCCATTTTTTGCTAGTTTCTTACCAACACCCGGTTATTTAGAAATTTTTTCTGCGCCACCGTTCATCCCAGGTTTTCAAAATCTAGGGACGGAAGATAGTGAGTTACCTATTACTTTTTTTGCAACTATAGTTAGCGTCCCTGAACCCACCTCGATCCTTAGCTTACTCACCCTTGGCGCTCTTGGTGCAACTTCTGTCTTTAAACGTAAGCAGTCATCCAAATTCACTGCCAAAAAGCTCAAAAAAGTTCTCTAAAACTCTTTATAAAAATCATCATGACTCATTCACTTTCACCGAAGAGGAGAAGGGAGTAGGGAGAAAAGGGGAAGGGTTAGAATCCTATCCCCTTCACGAATAATATAAAGTGCGTAGGCGTAGCCCGTCGTAGACATCGCACTCTTCCATCAACAAAAAAAGCAAATTATGAATCATCAAGGTCTAATTCTTTGGCTGACAGGTTTAAGTGGGGCGGGTAAAACAACCATCGCCTTATCTGTCGCCCAAAAATTGCGATCGCAGGGTTGCCGAGTAGAATTGCTTGATGGTGATGTTGTTCGCACCCATTTATCTCAAGGACTTGGATTTAGTAAACAAGATTAGAGATATCAATGTCCGGCGCATTGGTTTTGTTGCCAACTTGCTCAGTCGCAATGGGGTGATAGTGATCGTAGCTGCAATCAGTCCCTATCGAGAAATTCGAGAAGAATTGAGACAAACAACCACCAATTTTATCGAAGTTTACGTTCAAGCACCATTAGCAGTTTGTGAATCCCGCGATGTTAAGGGACTTTACGCCAAAGCCAGGACAGGACAAATCAAACATTTTACTGGTATATCTGACCCTTACGAAGAGCCTTTAAATCCAGAGATGATTTGTATTACCGATAAATTTACAGTTGAGCAATGTGTTTGCCAAGTAATTAGCTACTTAGAATGTCAACTTTAGACTACTTCTATTTTTAGCAAAAGTATTGTTATATACTACTTGAAGTGTGTATTTAGTAGTTGTGAATACCAACCTTTCAACTTCTGACGATACAACCTCACATAAGCTTGACGTAATTGTAAAACAATTGGTAGTTTGAAGTAACAGCTTAATGAACACTAAGTAACCAGACTTAATATAACCTGTAAAAAATGACACTACAAATAGCCTTAAATCAAAAAGTGTCCTTATCTGCAAATGTTCTGACTCAAGACTTAGCAGGGGAATCAGTTTTACTGAATCTGCAAAGCGAAGAATATTTTAGCCAAAACGAAGTTGGTACAAAAATGTTCTTTATGCTCACTGAATCAGATTCTATCCAGACAGCTTACGACACCTTGCTAAAAGAGTATGATACCGAGCCAGAGAAGTTAAAACAAGACTTGCTCAAGTTTATTGATAAATTGGTTAAGGCTGGACTAGTGGAAATTACTGATTCTTAACTTAAAGCAAAAAATCAAATCATGCGTGTACTAATGATAGGTGCTGGAGGCGTTGCCTTGACAAGACCCTTAGATTGGGTAGTTAAAGCAGGTTATGAAGTTTGGCTACTAGGAGATGTAGACCCCTATGAAACTGAAGCTCCCAAAAATTATCGCTATTTCCCCACTGTTTGGCGAAAGTATCTAGAGGAGTTTACCAACACCTACCCATACGAAGATCAGATGGCCGAGGAAATGGCGGAGCCGTTACGTAAACTTGTAGACGAATTCCAACCTGATATTATCCATGTCCACGCCATTGGTTGGCACGCCCAGTGTTGTGTCCTGGCGAATCTAAGCCCTCTTGTCGTCTCTGCTTGGGGCTTTTTAAATCATTTGCTACAACCAGAAAGGGAACAAAGCAAGCATAACGATAGGGTTAACCAAGTGTTTAATAATACTGGTGTGCTGATTGTAGAGACACCTAGTTTGATAGAAAAATCTAAAGCACTGTTGAACCCTAATCAACGGGTAGAATTAATTCCTTTAGGGACAAACCCTCAACATTTTCGCACTGGAGTCACCAAGGATTTACCAAAATGGCGACGGGAAATATTGAAGATTGATGAAGAAGCCACAATTCTGCTTTCCCCCCGTGGTTGGTCTAAGCTGTACAACCATGAGCAGATATTTACAGCCTATGCACAGGCTTTTCCTCAATTCACCAAACCGACGGTACTCGTCTTTTCAAAGCTAGGGCGTGCTGGCGGGGAAGAAGCAGTAGTTATTTACGAAAGCATCAGCAAACAAGCAGAAGAACTTGGGTTATTAGATAATCTGCGCTGGATGCCCGCCCTACCTTATAATTTCATGCCTACAGGCTACAACTTAGCAGATGTGATTATCAATTATCCCGTCAGTGATGCCTTTCCTTCGACACTAATTGAAGCAGTTGCCTGTGAACGCCCAGTTATTACCTGTGATTTGTCAGCTTATCGAGGCACTTTTATTGAAGAATTTTGTACTTTGGTAGAACCGGAAAACCCAGATGCTCTAGCAGAGGCAATGATTAAAGTTGTCAATCAACCTCCCCAAGAGCGAGAAGCACATCTTGCACAAGCACGGCAAGTTATTGTCGAGAAGTATGACGAAGCAATTTTACAAAAGCGGATTTTCCAAATATATGAAGATTTAGCATCTACATTTTCATTTGTACCCTAAAGAATTTACGCTACAGAGTACTAATAAATTTAACAATATTCATGTAAATTAAATTTGGTCATGGTACTATTTTATAGTCTGATAACTCCAAATTAGTAAAACACAAAAAATAAGGGTTTCTCAAATGTCTCAATCTGAAAACACGAAAAAAAACTATTCTGAACCTGAATTGAAAGCTCACGGTAAAATATCTGGTTTGACACAACAAGTGGGTGGTAGCGGTGGTTTTAGTACTACCACTGGCGGTGGTTTTATTACTACCAATGGCGATTTTTAGTACTACCACTGTGTCTACTCCTTAGTTGCCTATAAATCTAGACTAAAAGGGGTTTTTTACCTACCTTTTTCCTTAACACTTTGTGAAAATAAAGTGTGTAAGTTTCTCCTTTCCAATAGAAAAGAACGCCGACTTTTTGAAAAAGTCGGCGTTCTGAAACTCCTGAGTTTGCAGATAAAAATAAATATAAATGCAAATGTCGATTAAAAACGGTGACTATTACTATCAATTTTATGGACTCAACCTGTCTATTAATCGACTGCTCCCAGGGTTAGTTACTATTAACAGTTCTGCACCGATAGATGTTGCTATTCACCTAGTTGGTGAACAGCAAAGTCAACCGCCATTACTCGACCAAACTTTTTGGAATGTGCCGCTTGAGTGGTATCAACAAACAGGCTTCCACCTGTGGACAGCGCACCAAGATGACGGCACTTACTGGAGGATACGGTCTTTTGATGGAGTTGATTGCTTGGAATTCATCTTGAATCCTGATGGTAGTCAAGTTTGGGGTTTTTGGTCTAGAGATGCACTATTTACAGATGCGGTATCTTTGCTGCTGGGTTGTGTACTTGGTCATCTGTTACGGCTGCGGGGAGTGACTTGTCTTCATGCCAGCGTGGTTGCAGTTGATGGTAGCGCGATCGCCATTTTAGGACAATCAGGCGCAGGTAAATCAACCACAGCAGCAGCGTTGGCTAGCCGTGGATTCTCCGTATTGGCAGATGATATTGCCGCACTGATTCCTGATGAAAAAAGGTTTTGGGTACAGTCTGCTTATCCTCGTCTACGCCTGTGGCCTAATTCTGTAAATGCCATTCACGGCTCAATAGAAGAGTTATCACTAGTATCAACCAGTCTAGATAAACGCTTTATAGATTTGCAAATAAAAGATAGAGAACAGTGGCAGTTTCAACCCCAAGCTTTGCCATTAATTGCTGTGTACATATTAGGAGAACGAGACTCAAACCTCACAGAACCTATAATTAATTTTCTTTCTCTGCCTGAAGCAATGAAGCGTCTAATGTTCAATTCCTACGGGCGTGCTTTCCTCACTTCTCAACAGTGTAGGCAGGAGTTTCAAGAATTAGGTCAATTGGCAAAGACTGTTCCTGTGCGGGAGTTATTACTTCCTGATAATTTGGGAAGTTTAGGGCAAATTTATGATGTTATTTTAAAGGATTTACACCTGATTCATACTTTGGTTTAGCAACACCAGTAATTTGAATATCTGCCTATATTTACTAAGCAAATTTTTAAATATGCAAGTTTTTGAGCCAACCGTCAGTGTTATTATTCCAACTTACCAGCGTGGCCATCTTGTCAGTCAGGCAATTAACAGCGTTTTGGCACAAACCTACAAAGACTTGGAAGCCAATCCACGCATTGGTTTGATCTATTCAGATTCACTCTTTTTTTCTGATCAACGGGGTTTGTTTCCAGGTTCGTACAATACAGCATATCCTACCCCGAATCTTCAGGTATTATGGACTCTTTTTAGATACAACTACATTCCAGTCCCAACGGTTGTTGTGCGTCGAAACTGTTTAGATACAGTGGGTTTGTTTGATGAAACTCTCAGAAGTTGTGAAGATTACGATTTATGGCTGCGCCTGATTGAAAAATTTCCGATTTACTTTTTAAATCAACCCTTAGCACGTTATCGGCGATCGCCAAATAATCTTTCTCAAGATAAAGAGCAGATGTTCACTAGCCACCTGCGTACTAAGGAAAAAGTCATCAATCGCAATCCAGAATTGCTAAAATTTCCTATGAATTTTCTCGATCCTTACTTTTACAATATCTACCTCGAACTTGCCAATTTACATATTCAAAATCATCAAATAGAGCAAGCACGTAGAGTTTTGCATCGCTATCGAGAAATGCGGGGTGAAACCGCTAGGTATGAAGAGTTGCGATTATCTATATCTACTAAGCAAATTTAAGATCATGCATTTTATTGTCACTGGCGGAGCCGGATTTATTGGCTCTCATCTTACAGAACAATTGTTATCAGAAGGTCATCGTGTCACTGTAGTTGATAATTTGACCACTGGACGTTTAGAGAACTTACCTCAACATCCTCGTCTGACGTTTCTCCAAAAAGATATTTTGATATGTCAACCAGAAGATTTTACAGAGAAAGTCGATGGAATCGCCCATTTAGCAGCTATTTCATCGGTGACAGAATCTTTGTATCGTCCCCTAGAGGCTCATCACAATAATCTTTCGGCAACCCTAGCTGTGATTCAACTTTGCCAAGCTTTAACTATTCCAAAGTTAGTATTTGCCAGTTCCGCATCTGTATACGGCAATCTCACTCAATTACCAATTTCAGAAGAGCAAAAAACCTCTCCTATGTCACCCTACGGCTTACAAAAACTGGTGAGTGAACAATACGCTAGTATGTTTGCTAAACAACTAGGTTTTTCATTTGTTGGCTTACGAATTTTTAACGTATTTGGCCATAGACAAGTTCCTGATTCCAGCTACTCTGGCGTAATTTCCCGATTTGTTGACGTTATACAACGTGGCTTGCCAATTACTATTTATGGCGATGGAACTCAAACCAGAGACTTTATTTATATTAAAGATGTAGTTAGCGCTTTTTCTCAAGCATTAAAAGCAAATGTTACCCCTGGTTCATCCTTAATTTGTAACTTAGGAACTGGAAAATCTACTTCTTTAGTGCAGTTGATTGATATTCTCAAAAATCATTTTCCGCAATGGCAATCAGAAATTAATTTCCTTGCTCCTCGTTTGGGAGATATTCAGCATTCACAAGCTGATATTTCTAGGATATCTTCATGTTTAAACTTTCATCCTCAGTGGTCAGCAGAGTCGGCTATTAATTTTTTAGTTGCATCATCTTTGAACAACAAAGATAATTATTCAAAACCACGGGTTTCTCTATCTGCTTAATATTTAGAAAATAAAAATTTCGTTTTAAATAACAAAATCATCAAAAATTTCAGTAAAAATGAAGCACTTATCTAAGTTTCTCAATTTAGATTATCAAAAAAAACAACTTTTAATTAACACTTTTATCGTATTGACATTAGTTAGATTAGGTTTATGGTTGCTGTCATTTAAAACCTTGCATAAACTTCTATTAAGCCTAAGTAACACCAAACCTAAATGCCAAGAAAAATACCACATTTCTATTGACAAAATCATTTGGGCTGTTGAAGTGAGCAGTCATTATATGCCTGGTGTCAAGTGTTTGGCGCGTGCCTTGACTTGCCAGTTTTTCATGAGTCGCCACGGTTATATATCTAATCTCTGCATTGGTGTTGCCAAAGGTCAAGGAGGAGAGTTAAAGGCTCATGCGTGGTTAGAAAATCAGGGACAGGTTGTAATTGGGGATGTTGCAGACCTTTCTAATTTTAGCCAACTGGCATCTTTTGCAAAAGAGCATCTTTAAAAATATGAAACCAGGCAAAAGTTTAAGATATAAAATCCAGCAAAGCTTACGAATTCTGCCTGCGTTGCGCTTAGTTTGGAACAGTAGTCCTCGTTTGACTATTGCTTTGGTTGCACTTTTGGTTATTCAAGGTTTATTGCCTCTACTCTCTCTTTACCTTACCAAACTTATCGTAGATACAATAGCCGCCAGTGTTAATGTTGCCGACAAAGGAGCCGCCTTTGATCGAGTATTACTTTTGCTTGGCTTCTTTGTTGCTATCACCCTAGTAACTAACCTGTGTTCTTCCCTGACTGAAGTGGTGTATGCCGCCCAATCTCAGCAACTCACTGACTATATGCAAAACATCCTCCATGCTAAATCAATTGAGGTAGACCTGGAGTATTATGAAAACTCTGAATATTATGATGCCTTGCAGCGAGCGCAAAAAGAAGCTTCTTCTCGGCCGGGGCAAATCCTACATCGTTTAGCATGGCTATGTTTGAGTAGTATCTCTTTGGTGGCTATGCTGGGGTTGCTACTGTCATTGCATTGGGGAATAGGGGTTATCTTATTTGTTGCCGCAATTCCGTCCCTGGTAGTGCGGATGAAATATTCCGGTATCATGTATCATTGGCAGCGTCAAAAGACAGCCCAGGAACGCCAAGCAGGCTACTTGAGTCGGATACTGACTACAGAGCAACACGCTAAAGAAATTCGCTTGTTTGATTTGGGTTCTTTCTTTAGTCAGTGGTATCTGCGCTTGCGTCGGCAACTATACCAGGAAAACATCGCCATGACCAGAAGACAGTCTGTGGCTAATCTTGGCGCTCAAGCGACGGCGACAAGTTTAGTTTTTGCTGCCTATGGTTTCATTATTTATCAAACTATGCAAGGCACTATCCGTTTTGGTGATTTAGTCCTCTATTACCAAGCATTGCAACGAGGACAAAATGACCTAAAAAGTCTCTTGGGTGGTTTGTCTGGTTTATATGAAGACAATCTATTTCTCGCAAACTTATATGAATTTCTCGACCTGAAACCAAAGGTTGTAGAACCGTCACATCCAAAACCTCTTCCCATACCAATGCAAAATGGTATTGTGTTTAATCATGTCAGCTTTCAATATGCAACTACAAAGCGTCAGGCACTTGAGGATATTAATCTGATTATTCGCCCAGGAGAAGTAGTGGCGTTGGTAGGAGAAAACGGCTCTGGTAAAACTACTTTAATTAAGCTTTTATGTCGCTTATACGATCCTACTTTTGGTAGCATTACCATTGATGGCATAGATTTACGTCAATTTGAAATTGCTGCCCTCCGTAGTCAAATTAGCGTGATTTTTCAAGACTATACAAAATATCATCTGACGGCTAAAGAAAATATTAGGATGGCAAATATCAATCTGCCATTCACTCACGACGAAATCATGGCTGCTGCTCGTCGTTCCGGTGCTGATGATGTCATCAGCAAGCTACCTCAAGGTTACGATACCATACTGGGTAAATTATTTGAACAAGGGGAAGAATTGAGCATTGGTCAGTGGCAAAAAATCGCTTTAGCAAGGGCATTTTTGCGAGATTCACAGTTAATTGTGTTAGATGAACCAACCAGCGCTCTAGATCCGAAAGCCGAAGAAGAGGTATTTCAGAATTTTCGCCAACTGATTAAAAATCAAGCTGCTATCCTCATCAGCCATCGCTTATCAACCGTCAGAATGGCTGACTGTATCTACGTGATGGCAAACGGTTCAATTGTTGAAAGCGGCTCCCATGAGGAACTGATAAATATGGGTGGTAGCTATGCACACTTATTTGAAACCCAAGCCCAATACTATAAGTAATTTATGATTACCTTAAACAAGCCTATTACTCAATTGTCAACAAAGGTTCAACGTCCAGAAATTGAGCTACTTGTGTGTTGTAGCCGAACTCATATAGATCCCAAAACAGCAGAGCGAATTAATACTATACTCCAGCAAGAGATAGACTGGACATATCTGATGGAAATAGCAGCATATCATGGGACGATACCACTCCTGTACCAGAGTCTCAAGACCACTGGGAAAGAAGCTATTCCCAAAACAGTTTTAACTCAGCTTCAGAATCATTATCACACTAATGCTAGCCGCAACTTATTTTTGAGCCACGAATTGCTTAACATCCTTAAGCTTTTTGAAGCTCACCAAGTTCGGGCAATTCCTTTTAAAGGACTTGTTTTAGCTACTTCTATTTATGGCAACTTAGCGATGAGGCAGTTTAGTGACTTGGATATTCTGGTGAAACAACAGGATGTAGTCAAAGCTCAAGAATTATTGATTACTCAGAAATATCAACTAGAGGTTGACTATGGTTGGCAACAAACTTTTGTCCATAGCCAGAAACCAGACATAGTTGTGGATATTCACTGGGAACTGACTCCTTTGTCTTACTTCCCCTTTAAACTTCCTGATTTTGAAACTTTGTGGCAACGAAGCAGGTTTTTAACCCTCAACGACGAATCTATCATCGACTTGTCTTCTAATGATTTGTTGATCATCCTGTCCGTACAAGTTGCCAGAGGAGTTAATGAGGATAAAGTGTCTTTAGCTCAGATGTGCGACTTAACGGAATTATTACGCATTCAACAAACGCTGGATTGGGAACAATTATTGCAGCAAGTAAGCAGTCTGGAACTTAAAAGACCATTCTTTATTAGTCTATTTATAGTTGAAAATTTACTGAATGCCCCGTTGCCAGCGCCAGTAAAACAGGCTATTCAAAAACAGATCCAAATCGATCCCACAATTTTAATTTATGCTATGCGGGCGCAGAAACAGCTTTTCACGGAAATTAAAAGTCCACGGATAATTAAACTTTTTTTTCAGCACCTGATGATAAGGGGACCACTCAGCAGAATGCCAGATCGTGTCTATCTGGTGTGGCAATTTTTGAGTTTTACAACGAGGCTTGTAATTACTGATACTAACCAAGCAGACCGGGAATTTTTTCTATTGCCATCTGGTCTTTCTTTCCTATACTACTTAATCCGACCAATACGCTTGGTAAGCAGATACATAACTAATAGTAAATACAGATGAAAGCCATAAACGTAATTGATTACTAGGGCGTGTTGTTTAAAAAGTGCTTTACTTACAGATTTATTACAGATAGTTATTAATTGCAATGAAATCGAGCCAGGGATGAAGAGGTCAAACTATATGAAAGCTGAAGAGTTTGATCAAAAATTTGATGCAGGTGAGGACATGACTACGTATCTGGATATGAACACGATTCGTCGTCCAGGTTATGAGCAACGCCGTCAAATAAGCCCGGTTCATCTTCCCCAGCGATTCCAAAAACCTCTGCACCGACTCCTCCAGCGCAGAGGAATACACCCGTGAAATGCGATCACCTACGGTGGGCCCCTAGCTATCTAATTGGTATGAAAGAGCCTGAAACTCAAGCACAGAGAGAATTT
>NZ_CAWUDM010000073.1:0-30973 GCF_963920855.1 Nostoc sp. CCY0012
TGTTACTGTTTTTTCAACTTGAGACTCCAAAAAGTTTTCTGCACCACTAAGCTGTTGTGCTGTGGACTCCCATGCTTCAATTCGCTTCTGCGATCGCTCTTTAGCCTTCAACTCTTTTCCTGGTAGAATCTCTTTTGTCCCATGAGTATTTTCTGGCAAGCGACTAATTTCTACTTTAAGTGTGTCTCCCCACAAAAGTTGAGTAACCTTCTGCAACAATTTCACTTCTGTTTGTAAATGAGCTTCATAAAAGATAAATAATAAGGGTCGTTCATTGGGATATAATCTCTGCATTGCTGCTTGGTTCGCTTGAATCAGACCTTGAAGTTCATCACTCTGATTCTTTGTGTATTGGCTAAATTGAAGCGATTTTCTCCCAGAATGAATCCCTTCTAAACGAATGCCAAAGTATTTACTTAGTAAATCATCAATTTGTTTCTCGTTGAGTTCATCGAGATATTTTGGAGTAAACTCCAAGTTGGTATTTGTTTCAAGAGCTTCCAAAACACCGCCCAGCAGTGTAGGAAGATTAATCATGCGTGATGCTGTATCATCTAGTTTGTGGGTAGATGGTACTTTTTTGTAATCCTTAAATATTTCGATTCCTAATGGTTGAAGAATTTGAGCGATCGCTTCAAACGCATTTAATTTATCAATCTCTGGTACACCTGTTTCAATACCGTATTTCTCTGAAGTTTCTTCGTCGTCTTCTGAATTATCTTGTAGTCCATTACGGTGAGTAAGAAGTACATCACAACTATCAGTAGAAGCTAAACCTAAAGCGATTTCTTGTCCATTACAAGATGACCCCAGATTTAATTTTCTCCGTAGGATTTCAAAATCTTTATCTGTTCTCCAAAGCAATTTGACCTTCTCTTCTTTGTTAGTTTTACCATTTTTGCTGTTTTTATCTCGTTCGCATTTTACTTGATAGCTAAAGGCGCGATCAGTATGCTTTTGAGAAAATATGAAGCCGCTAATATTTCTACGGTCATATTCAGGAGCTTTTAACTGAGTTAACCAGCGACGTTTAGAAACCTCAACTTGTAATAGAGGTTGATGTAAGGATGGATAAGTAATAACTTCCAATCTCACTACAAAACTGAATTTTCCTTTTTTGTTATCTAAGGTAATCGGATCTGTAATCAGTTCTGCAATACCAGAAGTAAATGTACCACTGCTGAAAATAACACGTTTTATCGCGCCTAACCCTGGAAAAATAACTTGTCCAGCAATTTCACGAGCTACATAATCTGCAAGCATTCGATACGCATATTTATCTTTAGGTTGAGTTGTATCTGTCTCTTTATCCCAAGTCCAAGGTAATACTTGAGATTTAAATGGAGAAACTTTTATTAACTTTCCGCTTTCTTGAAAATCTTCCAAGCGATCAATAATCTTTATGGATATATCCTCCTTCTCAGTAAATGGTTTGAGATAGTTTGTCAACCAATCATTAATAATTGGGCGAAGCATTCTATTTATTTCTTTCTCATTGCCACCAGTAAGGTAAGCAAAAGGTTCTGGTGGCTTCTCGCCTTTAGCACAATACAAGGCATATTTGCTAAGACCTACTTCTGGTTCAATTCTGGCTGCATCTTTTAAGACTATTTGTAGAAAATTTCGCAATGAGCCATAAGGAACATTTTTGACATTAGCTGCTTGTTGAATCTCGCCAAAACATTGCAAAGCTGCTTTTGTCCAAGTAAGAGTATAACCCTCGACTATAATTGGAGGTAGTTTATCTGGTACTGTAAAAGCTAGAGGAAACTTTTCAATTGATTTGATTTGACCTTGCTGGATATACAATGTATCTGAAACGAAATCACCTTCAGTTTCTTCGTCTTCCTCTTCTGCAAATAAATCTTCTTCCAATTCAATTTCATTATCAAAGTTATTCATCATTTTTACATCTCCAATAGTGGTGAAAACTCGTCAAAACCTGCTTCTTCATCCGCCGACTCTTCTAAGGAATGTAATTCATCAGGATAAATTACTCCTTTAAGGTGCTGTAAAGGTTCTAGAAATGCACCATACAGTTCTTGATAAATTTCCCGAATTACGGGGTCTTCATGGTTAACACATTCTTCTAAAATAATTCGCATCTGAACCAGCATACTATCTCGTCCAGAATCGGGCTTACTTTCTGTTGATTTTTTAGCCCAAGCTGCATCAACAAAGTAAACTGAGACTGGGCATCCATTCCGCATTCCTCGACCAATTGTTTGCAGAATAGCTACCATTTGATTAGCCGTAAATGATTTGAATAGTTCAGTCCCTAAACGGCTTGCCATTAAGGGTTCACGTAACAATCTATTGGCAGTTAACCACAGGTCTTTTCTTGACTGTCGCCAAGCTATTGCTATGGCATTCAAATCTTCTGTTTCACTAAAAACGCGACTATCAAATTCTTGTGTTGCTCGTCCTGTCAAGCTATACAAAAGCTGCATATCATCTTTAGTAGGGTGAGGGCGAGTAAGGAAATAAATGGAGCCAATTGCTGCATCTAGTTTTCTTTCTCCTTTGGTAAAAACAATGTTGACACCTCTACCAATTGCCAGCATAGGAAAAATTAAAATGTGACAGTTTTCATCATCTCCTAATGCTTCACATTGAGCAGAAGTAACAAAATCCTTTGGTTGTTCACCTTCTCTTAGAGACTTAACAACTGCTTTTGTATATCTACCAACATCAGGATAATAGGTATTGATATATTTTTTGATATCGCGTGCTTGGTCATAACCATTGACAACTAAAGCGGCTTTGCGACGAATACCAGACTTGGTATCAAATTTATTCATCGCTTTATAAATTTCAGATTTAGTAGTTCCTCCTTTAACAAGAGCATCTACCATAAGCTCAAGATTACGTGTTTGCAGATTGCGATCGCCTGCGCCACTGTATAGTAGAGGTTGATCGCCCCGTTGACTATCTGAAAACCATTTGAAATAATAAGTGCTTTTTGCTGATGTATGATTTTTTGGCTGATGTGGTTTGAGTAAATAATGTGGACCGGCGTTAATATGATAGGCAGGACTGGCTTGTAAAAATGATGTAGCTGAGGTGATTAAAATAGTTGGACTGGTCTGTCCATTATCTGCTTCTAACAACCGATGAAAGCGGTGCATTAACATCCGAGGCGCACCTACAAATGTAATGTAAGATAACTCCATATTTCTAGCGGCAGTGCGCGTTGTTAGTGCTTTGAAAAAACTATATCGCACACCAGAAAATGAACCTAAAATACTTTCTGGAATAAATTTTCTAAGTTCTGGTGATGCAGTTGATTCCATAACTGATTCACGAATGAAACCTTCTGCAAGCATTGTTCTTGTCCCTGGTACAATTCGCTGATATCCCAAAATTACGAATGTAACAGTTATAAGTAATTTAATTAAATCCTCAGCTTCTATAGTTAATTGATGCTTGGGAAAACAGAGTTTGAAAAATAATTCAATGATTTCTTGGACAATTGCATCACGGTACTTAATCAGATTTTCAGCTAAGTAGCGGCGAAAAAGATAAATAAGATTTTTCCATTGCTGTTCTAAGGTTTCTTTGTTTATGCCTATGTAATGAGGCCAAAAATCAGCTTTGAAATCTTGAGGGGTATTAACTCCTGTGCGGTCATAAAAGGCGTTATATGCTGCTTTTTCCCAAAATTCAGCTAACGCTCGACTTCTGGTAACTTCTGTTTTGGCCTCTTGTTCATCAATTTCATCTTGTTTAGTGGATTTTTTAACACTATTCAAGAGTTCACTAACAATCCGTAATACAGTCAGCAATTGATTTTCGTAGCGTTCTTTTACCCGTGACCCTGACATATTATGGATGGTGGTAATCAAAGAGGTATTATGATTGCCAAATTCCGCTAAGTCACGACTATAAAGTTCTATATCCCGATCAAATAGTCGATAGTTTTCACCACGAGCAAAGCGATTATGAATTTGTTCGAGAATTACTTTATGAATTGAATGTTCTGAGCCAGAAATACTTAAAGTTGCAGCCCCATAATCATCTAAGACTTTTTGCACCATGTCGCCTTCGTCGAAAACAACTAGGTCAAAGGTACGAGCAATTAATTCAAAATATCGTAATTGTTCGTAAGTTGCATGAGGTGATATTTGAGTATCAAGCGATCGCACATGACCAACCCAAATATTCGCATCCAATAAATCTCGCTGTGCTTTGTTGCGACCG
Source organism: Nostoc sp. CCY0012 (assembly GCF_963920855.1). Lineage (NCBI taxonomy): Bacteria > Bacillati > Cyanobacteriota > Cyanophyceae > Nostocales > Nostocaceae > Nostoc > Nostoc sp. CCY0012. Next base: position 4,201 of record NZ_CAWUDM010000073.1, read on the forward strand.
CACATTGTCCATAGGGGACACAGGCATTTTTTCATCTTTCCCTGTTTCCCCCCTCCTTGCAATATCTCGTTGCAAGGTGCATAACCAAAGCCCCACAAAGACATATCCGCAGTAGAAAAAGCTGGTAGAACGCAATTCATACCAAAAACTTCTGCCTGTTCTAAGGTGTAACCAAAACCACCATTATTTCCTGTAGCAGCGATCGCTTCTGCAATATTATCTGCGTGGCGACGACGAGTTTCATTACCTTGACCGACAAGCATTCCCACCTTAACTTGATGAAATGTCAAATCAGCCATGTACTGTCTAGCAACTTCAATGGAGGGAAACACAAACATTGCTTTATAGTCATGTAGCCCCAACCAGACAGCTATCAAAACCAGTAAGGTTGTTTTACCCGACCCTGGCAAACCAATTAAGTGCTTGATATCCTCTAATTCCAGCACATCATCTTCTTTACGCAGACCTTTTCCCGCCTCCGACACCATCAGGTCGAAGCGTTCAAAGCGATCAGCCCAATTACCTAATCGTCGCTCAGGATCTTGCTGTTCACGCTTGTCCATTTCACGAGCCAAATCATGCAGTTCTTTGAGGGGAATGCGAATCTTTCCTCTTGGTTGGCGGTTGAGCGAATGTGTACGATGTGCAGCAATTGGGGCAGAGATACGCGGAATGTCTAACTTCACGGAGGTTGAGTCTTCACCTAACGCCACAGCCATTGGCTGACGAGGATCGGCAACTGTAAAACTATAGTTATCGTATGGCAAAGAGGTACTGAGAATTTGCCGCGCCTTTGTAATTAATGAATCTTCTAAAGCGTCAGTCCTTTGAAAGTGAAGTGTTTCAATATCAATTTCATACGTCCCTTGAGTATTGTTGGAGTAATGATAATTGTTATAGAGAGCGATCGCGTGCTTCACTGATTGGTGCGTTACATAAGCCAGTGACATCTGCCGCATATTGAAAATAGCTTGACGAGCTTGTGCAAAGGCAGGTGCATTTAAAATGCTGGCCATGCCTGACATAACTACTGGTGCATACTCTAGTGAATTAGTGCCGATAAATTCTTCCATGAAGACGCAAAGCCAACAAATTCGCTCTGCACCTTTCCAAAAATCAGGTTTGGTTCGCATAAGGCATCTTCTTTAAAAAATCAATGACTGAGGAAACTGACATAATTTCTAAACTCGCCGCATCACCTTTTTTATCGAGTGTTGATTTGAGGGTGGAAATGTAGCTTGGGTTATCCTCAATTAAGCGATCGCTCACAGCCAAAATCCGACGACGATAATAAATCAGACCGCCAATACTACGATTGAGCCGCAAAGCTAAAGTCACCGGACTTGTGTAAGACTTAGCATCAATGCCAATAGCTTTTTCATTAATCGCTATATCGCATAAATCCGATTCTGGATAAAGTTCAGCATCTAGTCCGTTTTCTCTAGCTGTATCAAATATCTTTAATTCATCAATTGCTGGGCCTGTCCAGTAAGTAAGAATTTGCGGCTTGGCAATTCGTAAAATATCTTTGTCGGGATCTAGTTTCTCAGATACTTTTGGCAATTCATGACCAATACACTGACGAATAGGACAACGCCCTTGTGCAAAAAGTCTATTGTTAGGGTGAGGTCGCATAAGTGTGCCACAGTGGGCGCAACGGTGTGCTAAACCATCAATTAGCCAAATATCCGGTACTAGGTCGAAAAATCTATCAATGATCATTCCCTGTAAAGGAGTTAAGTCATTGTCAACTAAATAATCAAATAGTTGACGTTGTCCTATTAGGGAATACCTACCCAGCAACTCTCGTAATGCAGTGTAAGCTTTGTGTTGACGACGGCCGCCCAACCTTTGAGTTGCATCGCATAACTCAGTATAAAGCCGATGTTCAATGACATTATTTTCCCCAAAACCGCCACTGAGGTTGGCAATCTCTGCACAGTCTGAGGTAGGAACTCGCAAATCTGGATCAATGATGGTTGCGTTAGCAAAGCGAAAGTCTGATTGGCTAAAAATTCCTAACCCCCAACGCTCAGAACCAAGCGGGTAGCGTGCGTTATCCAAAACAGTGTGTACACAAGCCGCGCGATCGCATTGTCCTTCTTCAATATATAAACGACCTAATTTGCACATTGCTTGATAGAGTTCTGGCGGCAATGTACTATCCTCTTGACGAACAATTTGTTGACCCGGTAGCACTCGGTCATATTGGCGAATAATTCCTTGTGCAAACAAAACTACAGCATCTTCTGCCAGATGTATTGCTGGTCTGTGTCCAGTCGGTAACGGTAAAGGAGTTGCAGTAATTGTGGGTAGCCATGTAGGGTCTTGACCTTGAGCCTCTGCCAGAATTTGGATCTCCAAAGTCTCTTCTGAGAAAGACGGTAAAATTTGAGCGATCGCTGCTAGTGTCCAACCCTTCTTTAGTAGTAAAGTTGTTGCCAATCCCTCTAAAATTTGACGAAAGCCAAATTCTCTCCCTTTAGGTTGTGATAAAAGTTGCTTTGCTCTCCATGACCGCACGGTTCGTAAGGCTGGTGGTTCGATTGACAGTTTAAGGTGTTCAATCTGGCGTTTAAGTTCTTTTGTAAGTACATCCGCAGTTCCCTGCCATTGACGCACGTTTTCAAAGTACATAACTGTAATCAGATATTTTTTACATTAATTACTGTTTACACTAAATGATGTAATTATAGATGTCAATACACCAACACGACGCAAACAGAACTTTTTGTGTCTTGGCGCGCTACTGAAGATTGGAGAACGAGGGATTAGGGAACTTTGTCAAAATAAAACAAAATCAAACAAATGATGCGCCATGTCTAATTTAGAACAAGGTGCAATTTCTATTTGTCGTCCTTGCTTATCTAAAAATATGGCTTGATTATTATCACTGCCAAAACCACTGTCAGGTTTATCAATAGGATTAGCAACAATAATATCTAAGTTCTTATTCTGCAACTTTTCTTTTGCAGGAGTGATAATATCTCCTGTCTGGGCGGCGAACCCGATTAAACGTTGATGGGGTTGTTTGAGTTTTGCTAATTGAGCAATGATATCTGGTACTGGTTCTAGCGGTAAGGTTTGGGGAAGCGATCGCTTGGGTAATTTTTCTGTACTATAGTATCGGGGTTTGACATCTGCTACGGCGGCGGACATGACGATGATATCAGCATGAGGTAAATTTGATTGCATTACTTGCTGCATTTCTTCCGCAGTAACCACAGGTACTGCTTGCATTCCTAAAGGCACATCCCAGTTAGCTGGGCCATGAACTAACGTCACATTTGCCCCGCGATGCCATGCTGCTTGTGCTAAGGCTAGTCCCATCTTACCCGTGGAGGGATTGCCAATATATCTCACTGGGTCAAGATATTCTTGTGTCCCCCCAGCACTAATTAATACACGTTTACCAATTAAATCGCGTTTGCCACAGGTGTGTAATAACGATTGAATGTAAGTGACAATTTCTGGAGGTTCTGCCATCCTCCCAGCACCGATGCGATCGCAAGCTAATAAACCGGATGCTGTACCCAGTCCATGATATCGGTTATCTGTGAGTAACTGTCGCCAATTTCGTTGTACTGCCGCCTGTTCCCACATATCTGTATTCATGGCTGGTGCTAACAACACGGGACAGGTTGAAGCTAGGACTGTATTTGTCAGCAAATTGTCAGCCATCCCATAAGTGAGTTTGGCTAATGTATTCGCCGTTAAAGGTGCAATAACTAACAAATCTGCCCATTCACCTAACTCGATATGCAGCGGACGTGAGTGAATTGGTTGCCAAAAATCATCATCTGTGTATGCAGAATGACGCGATAAGGTAGCTAAAGTTAAAGGCGTGATAAATTTTTGTGCAGAATGGGTGAGAATTACCCGGATTTCTACACCAGTTTTAAATAGCGTGGAAACTATTTCACAGACTTTGTAAGCGGCGATACCGCCGCCTACACCAATTAGAACCTTATTCAATTTTGGATGGTTAATATAGGATTGGGGAATTAACGCAGACGGCATTGGCACAGTACAGATCAATATCTCTGATTTTAGCTAGTTAACCCCAATCCAAAATCCAAAATTAATTGTTACGCTTCGTCGTAGGCTTCTAAGTCTAACAGATAGGCATAAGGTTCTACTAACTCCGGACGCTGAAACGCGATCGCTCGCAGTAGATGCCAATCATTTAAACCCTCAAAAGCATTGCTGTAATTATCTAGCTCCAGACGATTAGCCAACTCTTCCACATCTGCTGTAGTCATAGCAGAAATTTCTTTCTGGGAAATGCTTAGAGTTTTCATAATGCTTGCCCCTCCCTTATGCAGAATTCGCACTCAGCACGGGTTAAGTTGCGCTTAACGCACCCACCCAATCTATCTTACTCATTAGAGGACATGTATTTCCTAAAAACTTTCAGGATTTTTACCAGATTTTGGCAAGAATTTGTACTCCAGACTACGCAATAGCGTTGTTTACGAATGTTCGTAGCATTTCTAACATTTGTGGGCTAATTTCGTGTCCTGTGTCAAACTCGTGATATTCTACGGCAACTCCCAGAGATTCTGCTGTTTCTCGTGCTTTTAAGGCGGCTCGCAGTGGTACAACTTCATCGTACCTACCATGCATAATTATTGTTGGGGAAAAATCTCTTTTAGCTGTTGTGACTACATCGGGATGCAAATATCCACTCATCACTACTAATCCAGCTAGGGGCAATTGTAATCCTACATCCAAAGTCATGGCCCCACCTTGAGAAAATCCACTCAAAATCGTGCGGGATAACGGCACGCCAGTAGTACTTTCTAAAGATTGCAGCAAATCTATGAGCATTTGCTTACTTTCTGCCAAACCTTCATACATATTCTCCATTCTCAAGTCATACCACGCCTTACCTGTAGGCGCATGAGGATGAGGAAAGGGGGCATTGGGAAATATAAACTGGTAATTTGGTAAGTTGAAAAAAGGTAATAAAGATGCTGCATCTTCAGCATTAGCTCCCCAACCATGTAAGCAGACGATTAAACCTGTGGGTGGTTGAGAAGTGGAGGGGGGAACATTAATAATTTGCAGAGACAGAGGTTTACTCCTAAATTTATGCTCTTTGAGTAAATACTAGTTTAGATGATCCCAGTGAGCGTCCCCGCCCTGATATATCGTGAGTTCGATGAACCTCTCACCAAACCCTCTCCGACGCAGAGAGGGGCTTAAATATGCTTAATTACCAACGAAGAATTAAGCCTTTAAAGGCTGATATGTACACCGTAGCCTTGCAGGGGAGCAAGTCCGCTCTTGCGCTACGCCGACTTGTAGACGCGCTCTGCTCGGCTTCTCGCAGAGTAGGAACTGGCGTTGATTTGACAACATGATTGATATCTCACACCCAATTAGCATTAGAGAATAATTCCTATCTGTATTGCTTTTTAGCAACCTTTTTGATTTAATAGAAACTATTATCAAGTATTTATTGGAGTTTTATTTATATTAATTATCAATAATATATGATAAAAAAATGACATAATTCAAGAAACAAGTAAAATAATTAGTTTATGAAAATCACTATTATTTTGCTTATTCTGTAATGTGAAAAACTGGGTTTTTTAATACAAGACTATTTCTTGTATAAGAAATATTTGATGTAATAGTTTTTTGTTATCGGAGGAATAATGAAGCGTCGCCAATTTATTTATGTAGTGGGACTAGCAACGGCTAGTGGTGGATTAGTGATCGCTTGTGATGCTAATCCTAATCAAAATCAAGCTGCCACTGAGTTAGAAAACGAATTAGTCGTATATTCAGGGCGCAACGAAAAGCTGATTGGTGAACTAATTAAGCAGTTTGAACAACAAACTAATGCTAAAGTTCAAGTCCGCTATGGTGATACGGCTGAGTTAGCATCAGCAATTTTAGAAGAAGGACAAAATAGTCCGGCTGATGTGTTTTTTGGTCAAGATGCAGGCGCTCTCGGCGCTTTGCAAAAGGCAGGGAGAACAGTACAGTTACCAACATCATTGCTGAATCAGGTAGATAGTGCTTATCGTTCTCCAGAGGGGCAATGGATAGGTGTTACGGGTAGAGTGCGTACAGTTGATTACAACACTAATTTAGTCAAAGCTGAGGAATTACCATCATCTATCTTCGGTTTTACTGATCCAAAATGGAAAGGAAGAATTGCTTGGGCCCCCACCAATGGCTCATTTCAATCTTTTGTCACAGGTTTACGAGTTGCTGAGGGCGAGGAACGCGCTAGGGAATGGTTAGAAGGTATTCAAGCTAATGATCCTCAAGTTTTTCCCAACAATACATCAATAGTAGAAGCATTGTCTCGTGGCGAAGCAAGTGTAGGATTCGTCAATCACTATTACTTGCAGCGCATCAAACAAGATAATCCTGACGTTCCAGTAGAACATCATTTCACTGAAGATATTGGTTCTTTGGTAAATGTCGCTGGTGTGGCAATTCTCAACACTGCTAACCATCCAAATATTGCCCAAAGATTTGTCGAATTTATGCTGAATGAAAATGCTCAAAACTACTTTGCTAGTCAAACATTTGAGTATCCTTTAGCTGCGGGAGTTGAACCTAAAGGTAATCTAAAATCACTCACTCAACTGCAAACACAAGCCAAAAAAATCGATTTGAGTAACCTCAACGATTTGGATAATACATTAAAACTTTTGCAGCAAGTAGCAGTTATTTAGACTGTTATCAACAGCTTGAAGTCTGGTATGCCAAGAAAAAATTAATTCTTTCAAAAGTTTTCTTGCTTACCAGTACAAGTTAATGGTAATAGTAAAAAATAGCAAAATTATTGCAAAAACTTCCTACTAAGGGAAAACGGAGTCTGGGAAATTGAAAACATTACCATTAATGAAGGCTTCAGCTGGAACTCTAGCTTTCATGCTCAGCTGGGGGATAGGGTTGAGTGTAGATGCACAAACACAAACCCTGACGATTTATTCAGGTAGAGGAGAAAAACTGATTGCGCCGTTGTTAGAAACAGCCAAAAAAGACTTGGGAATGAATATCCAAGTACGATATGGTGATACGGCTGAGTTAGCGATCGCCCTGGTAGAAGAAGGTAAAAATAGGCGCGCAGATTTGTTTTTTGCTCAAGATGCGGGGGCTTTAGGAACTCTAGAAAAACAAAAGCTCACGCTACCAATTTCATCTAACTTGCTCAACCAAGTAGATTCGCGCTTTCGTTCTCCCCAAGGACATTGGTTAGGTATTTCTGGACGCGCCCGTGTACTGAACTACAATACCAATTTAGTTAAAAAGGCAGAACTGCCAAAATCAATTTGGGACTTAACAAAACCAAACTGGCGTGGTAAAGTCGCTTGGGCCCCAACTAACGGCTCATTTCAGTCATTTGTCACCGCTATGCGGGTACTAGAGGGAGAACCAAAGACTCTACAATGGTTAAAAGCCATGAAAGCTAATCAAGTCCAAGATTATCGCAATAATACAACCATAGTAGAAGCCTTAGGACGCGGAGAAACTCAAATTGGTTTAGTAAATAACTACTATTTAGCTAACTTCCTCAAAGATAATCCGAAATTTCCTGTAGCTCATCACTACACCAATCAAGACGCAGGCTCGATGATTAATATCGCCGGCGTGGCCATCATGAACTCAACCAAGCAAAAAGCCGCAGTGGAAAAATTCATTGCCTACTTGCTCAAACCAAGTTCACAAACTTACTTTGCCAAACAGACTAATGAATATCCTGTAGTTTCAGGAGTCGCAGGGCCAGCGAATCAATTACCACTAAGTCAGATTAAGACACCCAACGTGAACCTGACAAACTTAAACGATTTGCCAGGAACATTAGAATTATTACAGCAGGCAGGAGTTTTGTAAAGTTGAAATCCTCGGTTCGCCCTCCATTATTTCTGATACTAGCGGCGGCGGTAGTAGCAGTTGCCATTACTTTGCCCTTAGTATACTTGGTGATCCGTGCTGTAGGTATTGGTGGGGATGAGTTTTGGGAATTGATATCTCGTCCCCGCAATATCACTATTTTCTTCAACAGTGCCGCAATGGCAGCCACAGTGACTTTATTTTCCACACTGATTGCTGTACCATTGGCATTTTTAACTGTACGGACAGATTTACCAGGCAGAAACTTTTGGTTAATAGCAACCACACTACCCTTAGCAGTTCCTAGCTATGTGGGTAGTTTTGCTTTAATTGCCACCTTAGCGCCAAGAGGTAGCTTTTTACAGTTATTGCTGCAACCTTTGGGAGTAGAAGAATTACCTTCTATTTATGGTTTTCCGGGGACAGTTTTAGCCATCACCTTATTTACCTATCCTTATCTACTATTAAGTGTGCGTTCTGGTTTACAAGGTATAGATCCTTCTATAGAGGAAGCCGCCCGCAGTTTGGGTTATACCAGTAGAGAAAGTTTCTTTAAAGTAGTCTTACCCCAATTAAAACCATCAATGGTTGCGGGGGGATTGTTAGTAGCTTTGTATTCATTACGTGACTTTGGTACACCTTCGCTGATGCGGTTTGATGCTTTTACCAGAGCCATTTTCATTCAATACAAAGCCAGCTTTAACCGCAACACAGCAGCAGTTTTGGCGCTGATGTTGGTGGCATTAGTATTATTAATTTTATGGCTAGAATATCGAGTGCGATCGCGGGCTGCATATTACAGTCGTGGTTCTGCTTCTTTGCGTCCACCCAAAATTGTCAAGTTGGGAATTTGGAAATGGCCAGCTATGGCTTTTTGCTTACTGATCACTAGCTTCGGTGTCGTGTTACCAGTAGGTATTACCTTATTTTGGTTAATTCGCGGACTTAATAGTGGCTACAACTTTCCTAATTTGTTACCCAGCATCCTCAACTCAGTTTCCGCAGCTGGACTAGCCGCTGTAGCTACTACTATATTTGCCTTACCTATAGCAATTTTATCAGTCAGATTTCCCACAAGAACTACGGCTATTATTGAGCGCTGTTCCTATGTAGGCTTTGGTTTACCGGGAATTGTTGTAGCTTTATCGTTGGTATTTTTTGGTGCAAATTACTTGCCATTCATGTATCAAACTTTGCCAATGCTGATATTTGCATATTTAGTATTATTTTTACCCCAATCAGTCGGCACAGTACGCACTTGTTTATTACAAGTCAATCCCCAGCTAGAAGAATCAGCACGCAGCTTAGGCAGAAATTCTTGGCAAACCTTAAGAGAAGTCACCCTACCTTTAGTTAGGCCTGGTGTATTGAGTGGTGCAGTATTGGTGTTTCTCACAGCCATTAAAGAACTACCAGCCACCATGCTGCTAGCACCCATAGGCTTTGGCACTTTAGCCACACAAATTTGGCAAGCCACAGAAAACGTAGATTTTGCTGATGCTGCGGCCTCATCCTTAGCAATGCTACTGGTGTCTATGGGTTCAACATTATTGGTGCTATCCCAAGAAAACATCAAAAAAGAGCAAGTCACACCCCAAGTAGAAATCAAAACCAAACTCTAATTCTCACTATGCAACAAGCAATTGTTCAATTACAGAATGTCACCAAGCAGTTTGCTGACAATCCCTCTCCTGCTGTGAATAACGTTTCTTTAACATTGCAACAAGGGGATGTCTTGGGATTGCTCGGCCCCTCTGGTTGTGGTAAAACTACCCTGTTGCGACTAATTGCGGGTTTTGAGCGCCTGCAATCAGGACAAATTGAAATAGGCGGACAGGTAGTATGCGATCGCTCTATTTGTGTTCCCGCAGAACAGCGTGACATCGGCATTGTGTTTCAAGATTATGCCTTGTTTCCTCATTTAACCGTGGCAGAAAATGTTGCCTTTGGGTTGAAACAAGCTAGTAAACAGCAAATACAAAAACGTATTGGCGAAGTTATTGAACTGGTAAGACTCGAAGGCTTAGAAAAACGCTACCCTTATGAACTATCTGGTGGACAACAGCAACGAGTCGCCCTAGCCCGCGCCTTAGCACCCCAACCGCAACTCATGCTTTTAGATGAACCTTTAAGTAATCTCGATATCCAAGTGAGATTACGATTGCGCGAAGAAATTCGAGATATTCTCAAAGCAGCTGGTACTTCAGCCATTTTTGTAACGCACGATCAAGAAGAAGCATTAGCTATTTCTGATGTTGTAGGTGTGATGCGACAGGGACACTTAGAACAACTAGGTACACCAGAAGAAATTTATACTCATCCAGCCTCTAGATTTGTGGCTGAGTTTGTTACACAAGCAAATTTCCTACCTGCCCGTCGTCAAGGTAATTTATGGGAAACTGAAGTTGGTAGTTTTGAGTTACCAGTTAATCATGCTACGGAAACAGGCGAAATTATGATTCGCCAAGAAGACTTTATTTTAAAACCAGCTAACGATTCTTCCGTAGTCATTCGCAGCCGCCGGTTTTTAGGGCGTGAGTATCTATATTGTTTAAAAACTGCTTCTGGGCAAGAACTTCATGCTCGGACAATCACTGATTTAGCCTTACCTGTAGGCGCACCTGTACAGGTATCTATAGTGGGTGATGCGGTAAAGGTTTTTTCTTAAGCTCTAGAGGTTTGAATGAATTTAGATGTAGATTTAGGTTGAATTGTTCGCGTCAAAATAACCCATACCAATTAAATATTATCCCGCAGCCAATTTCTAAAAGCTTGAATTGCTTGGCTGCTACCAACAACTTGACTTTGCTGAACGTATTGATTGACTAGCTCAATTATCGAAATATTGCCAAAATATTTTCAAATTGCTGCCAACTAACGTCCTCAAGTAACAGTTGCTGTCCCGGTTGAATCCTCAATTGTCTTAACTCTAAAAGCATAAATATTCATCCCCCTCTTTTACTACAATATTTTGGCTGATAAATACCGATTGAAAACACTGGGATTGATGGGAGTTGGGCTGATACCCACAAGCGTATAAGTAGAACGACTTGAAAAAACCAAACTATGTAAAGTAATGTAAATTATTGAAGTTCAGTTCGTAGTCAGGACTTTAGTCCTGATTTGAGAACTAAAGTTCTCACTACAAACCTTTAATTATTTACCCTGTTCTACTTACCTCTTTATTAAACTTCGACGAGCCTACCTGTGGGATGGTCTGCTAAACCGTAGTGTGTTCGTTAGCTACATCCTAAAGATTGTCTTGATCATAGCGGCGATCGCACCTAACATTTGGCAATAATCAATGTAATTAGAGAGTGGGGAAACACCGCTTTGCGGTCGGTTGTTGCCAAGATGCCAAGACTCATGGAGAATCAAAAGATACAATTAATTCTCTAATTGGGCAAAGCTGCTAAAGGCAACTGTAAAGTAAGAATGTTTAATCTGATAGATGTATTCTGGGCTTATATTTTCATCGCTATATTAATCCTCGTGGGGCGGTTAATTAGACAACGCCTGTGGGCATTGCGATCGCTCTACATTCCTAGTTCCATTGTTGCTGGTATACTTGCTTTACTACTAGGTAGAAGTGCGTTGGGTGCAGTTGTTCAAGCTATTAATCCCGATTCACCTTTAGTTGCAGGCATATTTTCGGCAAATATCCAGGCAGTGTGGTCACAGTCTCCTAGTATTTTTATTAACATTGTTTTTGCCACCTTATTTCTCGGACAGTACGTACCGGGTTTACAGGAATTTTGGCGGAAAGCTGCGCCCCAGGTGGCTTTAGGTCAGGCGATCGCTTGGGGGCAGTATGTGGTAGGTTTGCTACTAGCTATTACCGTATTAACGCCTATTTTTGGGTTGCCTCCCATTGTCGGCTGTTTAATTGAAGTCGCCTTTGAAGGAGGACATGGTACATCAGCCGGGATGGCGAAAACTTTCACAGATTTAGGGTTTCCTGCTGGTGCTGATTTATCTTTAGCTTTAGCAACAGTAGGGCTTGTGTCGGGAGTAGTTGCAGGTACGTTTTTAATTAACTGGGGACGCCGCACGGGACGTGTCCAAGTCAGCCGTGAACCAATAGTTAACTTAGAAAATCCAGAAAGTCAGATAGAAGATGAACACCCCAGTGTGACAACTGCTAGAGAAAATTTATTCCGGGACTTACTAATTGATCCTTTGTCACTCAATTTTGGTTTTGTGGGACTAGCTGTGGCATTTGGCTGGTTAATTTTAGAAGCAGTGCGCTGGCTAGAATCAGTCACATGGGGACAAACTGGATTACTATTGATGCCCTACGTACCCTTGTTCCCCATTGCCCTCATTGGTGGGATTATTGTGCAGTATATACTTGTACGCACCAGACGCACCTATTTGATTAGCCGTGTCCTCATGGAGCGAATTGGTGGACTGGCATTAGATATTACCATTGTGACGGCTTTAGCTAGTATTTCTCTGTCGGTACTGGGTGACAATCTAGCTCCCTTCATTATTTTGTCTGTGGCTGGTATTGCGTGGAATATCTGCGCCTTCGTCTTTTTAGGCCCGCGTCTACTACCTTTTTATTGGTTTGAACGTGGCATTGGTGACATGGGACAATCGATGGGTGTGACTTCCACTGGCTTATTGTTATTGCGAATGGTAGATCCCGATAACCGTTCTGGTGCTTTTGAAAGTTTTGCTTATAAACAATTACTGTTTGAACCTATTGTGGGTGGCGGCTTATTTACTGCGGCTGCACCACCTTTAGTTGTTCAGTTTGGCCCTGTACCAGTTTTGCTATTAACATCAGTGATTCTGGCATTCTGGTTGGTATTTGGTTTCTATAACTGTCGGCAGTTACGCAAGTTGGACTTGCCAGGCAAAATTTAGTTGGTGGAAGTGAAACAATTGATGGGAGGGCGAAAATGCCCACCCCAAATTAGCTGGTTAATTTGCAAACAAATCTAAATCTGTCACCGCACCAACACTACTAGAAGAAACCAACTTGGCATATTTCGCTAGTACGCCTTTAGTATACCGAGGTGGACGGGGTTGCCAATTGGCGCGACGACGGGCTAATTCTTCATCAGAAATGTTCAGCTGTAATAAACGAGCAGGAGCATCAATGGTGATAGTATCACCTTCTTCCACCAGAGCGATCGCACCGCCAACGGCTGCTTCTGGGGCCACATGGCCAACCACCATCCCATAAGTACCGCCGGAAAAACGCCCATCGGTAATTAAGCCCACTGCATCACCTAACCCAGCCCCAATAATTGCTGAGGTAGGAGCCAACATTTCGCGCATTCCCGGGCCACCTTTGGGGCCTTCATAACGAATGACGAGAATATCACCTGCTTTAATCTTGCCCGCCAAAATAGCATCTAAACAAGATTCTTCAGATTCAAATACCCGTGCTGGGCCAGTAATTACGGCTTTTTTGATTCCGGTAATTTTTGCTACAGCCCCTTCTGTGGCTAGATTACCTTTGAGGATGGCCAAGTGTCCTTGAGCATACATCGGTTTATCCCAAGAACGGATGACATCTTGGTCGGTGCGTGGTTCTGCTGGTATCTCTGCTAAAGTTTCTGCGACTGTTTTTCCGGTAATAGTCAGGCAATCGCCATGTAGTAAATCATGCTCTAAGAGCATCTTCATGACTTGGGGAATACCACCAGCTTGATGTAGATCTGTGGCGACATATCTACCACTAGGTTTTAAATCGCATAAAACTGGGACACGGCCACGAATAGTTTCAAAGTCATCTATAGTGAGTTCAACACCAGCAGCGCGAGCGATCGCTAAAAAATGTAATACTGCATTTGTGGAACCACCCACAGCCATAATGACCGAAATGGCATTTTCTATAGATTTACGAGTGATAATTTGGCGCGGTAAAATTTGCTTGCGAATGGCTTCCACTAAGAAAAACGCCGATTTTTCTGTACTATCAGCTTTTTCTTCATCCTCGGCAGCCATTGTGGAAGAATAAGGTAAACTCATCCCCATCGCTTCAAATGCGGAAGACATGGTATTTGCTGTATACATACCACCGCAAGAACCAGCACCAGGACAAGCTTGACGTTCCACTGCTAAGAGTTCATCATCATTAATTTTGCCGGCGCTGTATTCACCTACTGCTTCAAAGGAACTAACAACAGTTAAATCTTTACCTTTGTAGTGTCCAGGTTTAATTGTGCCACCGTAGACAAAAATAGCAGGAATATTCATGCGGGCCATGGCCAGCATTGCCCCAGGCATATTTTTATCACAGCCGCCAATAGCCAACACACCATCCATACTTTGCCCAGTACAGGCGGTTTCAATGGAATCAGCAATCACTTCCCGTGATACCAGGGAATATTTCATCCCTTCAGTTCCCATAGAAATGCCATCACTAATGGTAATGGTACCGAACATTTGCGGCATTGCTCCAGCGGTTTTTACGCCACTTTCCGCCCTTAGCGCCAGTTTATTAATCCCCATATTGCAAGGAGTAATAGTACTGTAACCATTAGCAATGCCCACAATGGCCTTATTAAAATCTTCATCCTGAAAACCAACTGCACGCAGCATAGCTCGATTAGGCGATCGCTGCACCCCTTGCGTGACAATTTGGCTTCTCAAATTCTCCGACATCTTTTTTCCTTCCGTGCCATCATCGCTTGTATGGCGATTGTATTATCTGATTTTCTCACGGATGAGAGGCAACAGGGAACAGAAGAAAGTATCAATTATTTTGAATGATGTGACAGCTACAGAGCCGAATCAAAAATCTGCTGTGCGGTAAGTTTCAGTTCTGGGAAACAGAGAGAAACGATTCTGTCGTTTCCTCTAAATAGAGTTTTGACGTATTCGCCATCAACTAACTTGCAGACAAAAATAGCGGGTTGTTTGGGATTTCCGATAAAATCACGACCTCCTAAACCTGCATAATCGACAATCCAATATTCAAGAATGCCTTTTTTTTCGTAGTCAGCATATTTTTTGTAGTAGTCATCACGCCAGTTGGTACTTACTACCTCTATCACTAAAGGAATTGATTCTGGCTGCTGTACAGTAGAATATTTTTCCCATAGCTCCTCATTTTTTAAGTTTGTGCGATCAAGAACTAGGACGTCTGGACAATAAGCAAAGTCGGTTTCTTCATCTGAAAACGCTATCAATCCAGTTTTGGGGATGTTGTAAGGGTGGTTTAGTCGGGTAAATTCAACCCCTATCTGAACGCTTAAAAAACCTGTGACGTTTTCATGCTTACCTGAAGGCTGGGCCATCTCGATAATTATCCCATGATGAAGTTCATAGCGATTGCCTTCTGGCTTTTGCTCCAAAAATTCTTGAATAGTTAATAGTTTTTGTTGTGGTAGTACTTGAGTCATGTTTATTCCTCGTCATACTAAGAACGCAAATTTTGCCAATATTCGAGAG
This sequence comes from Nostoc sp. CCY0012, assembly GCF_963920855.1. NCBI lineage: Bacteria > Bacillati > Cyanobacteriota > Cyanophyceae > Nostocales > Nostocaceae > Nostoc > Nostoc sp. CCY0012. The sequence continues at coordinate 19,471 of NZ_CAWUDM010000073.1, forward strand.
ATACTTCTTAAGCGTTTAATACTTACGAATTACTAAAAGCATTTTGAAAAAAATCCAACTCACAAAACATGGCATAACGGTAAGTTGAGTGAATTACAGAACTAGAAGTAGCATATTTATCCACTAAATCTGCTAATTGTTGTGTCAGGGGTTGAAAATCTACACTACTGTAAGTGCGAATCCAATCAGCATACTGATGATTAGGAATACCATTACTAGCTAAATGTTGTCCTAAAAAAGCATAAAGACGCATACAAGGAGACATAGCCGCAGCAGTTACCCCTACATCCCTCCGGGTTGTACAGTACGCAAATCAACTCCCCATTGAGTAGCGTAGCCTTCATGTAACCGCAATTCTGCCAAAACTCCATCAGCCAAAGCATGAAAAGTCATAAATCCTTGCCAATCGGGTGCTTTCGCTGCGGCGATACTATATGCACGGGCAAAGGCCTCTAAGAAAAAAGCATCTTGCCCCACATAATCAGCAAACTTGGCAACTTCCAGACTACCATCACCGATACCTTGCACAAAAGGATGCTCTAAACAAGCCTGGGCAATGTCTTGATTCGCTGTCCACAATTTATCAGATAAAGTCATCAATTCAAAATTCAACGTTTTTGAACGCCAGTCGCTAAAAGTCGGAGAACCCGCCCATCGCACGGGCTCCTTTTGACTTCCCTGTAAAGCCCTGACGGGCATAGCTGCGTTTACCGCGTAGCGTTTCGCAGAAAAGGGATTCTCCCTCATTTAAAATGGTAAAAATTGAAGTAAAACCGAGCCAAGACTACCTAAAAAGTCAAAAAACCTGGGTTTACCAGTACTTACTTTATCAGAGTATGGTGTTTGCAATTCTGTGATAAAGGCCTGTGCTGTTTGGATTCCTACCTCGTTGTTTTGGGATCGAAACATTTTTTCGGCAATTTGAGCATCTTGAAATGCACTTTGTCGATCTAACATTTGGTAGCGGGCAACACCACGGGCTAAATAAGCACCTGGGTATTCTGGTTGAGAGGCGATCGCCTGATTAAAATAATTGATGGCTTGCTGTTGATTGCCTTTTTGTGCTTCGGCTACACCCAAGGCATAAAATTCTTCTGGCGTAGCAATTTGCATAGGTATACCAATTGCACCTTGAAAGTTAGCGCCATTCAGATAAGCATCCTGAAATTCTGTATTGGCTAAGTATGTACTTCTCAAATCTGCACCCGCTAGGTTAGCCCCACTCAGTCTAGCTTCGCTGAGGTTAGCACCAAATAAACCAGCACCGCTTAAATTGGCACCCCGCAAATCAGCACCGCTTAAATTGGCACGGCTGAGGTTAGCACCTGCAAGATTAGCACCACTTAAATTGGCTCCAGATAAGTCAGCCATAACTAAACCTGCATTACTCAAGTTACAGTTTTGACATTCTTTGGTTGCTAATAACTTTTGAACGTGTGTAAAATTGGCTGCTTGGGCAATTGTTGCCAGGCTAATGGTAGTTAAAAATACGCCTGTAGCTAAAATTTGGCTTTTCATACTTGCTCGTAATATCTCCTACTCAATACACAAGCTAAAACTATAGATTTATACTTGAGCCTATGATATGAGTAGTCCGGGTGATTTGCCATCTGTAGTTCTCCACATCACACCCAGAGATACAAGCGATCACACTAACGCATCTTTAGCTTGCGGTATATGACCATATCTCAAACTTGGCTTGAGATGATAACTCTGTTGTCAAGGAACCGTAATGTTCAATACAAAACTCTTCAAACTCACTCATGACATGAGGAAATATCTCATCCGACACCAGCCAACATAAACCGTAAGCCCGTGATTTTAAAAAACCGAGGAGTTCTCCCACCGTGTTGCTTACCGTCCACTCTTTTGCAATCACATAGTTTGACTGATAACCTTTGTTGAGCAGATAGTCTTCTGTATTGATTTGTTCGATTACTTTCTTAACCTTTTTTGGTGCTTCTTTTACTTCGTATTTAGTTGCAATATCTCTAAAATAACGCTCAAACTCCATACGTGCAGGTGGAGTAATCCATTGAGCATTGAGATAAAAACCTTGTGGTTTCAACACCCGAATAATTTCATCCACAAACATCTTCTGACTGGAAATGGTGTGAAGCATATGAACGGTTAGCACAACGTCAAAACTTTGATCTGAAAAAGGCAATTGTGAAGCATCTGCATTAATCAGTTTGAGATTAGGAGGAATTTTGTCCAGCTTTTGTTTGAATTGGTCAAGCATTTCTGGAGAAACATCAATTCCCGTTACAGAATGGCCGCGTTTGACAAAAGGAAGAACATTCAGTCCCGTACCCACACCAGGTTCTAAAAAAGATGTTTCAGGTGTTGCGTTTACTAATTCCAGAATAAAATCTGTTACTTCCTCAGCGATGGACTCTGTTAACCAACGAGTTTGGTCATAGAGGTGAGCAATTTTATCGTAATAGTTATTAGGCTTTCTCATTTTACTAAACTTTACACAGTAGTTTCAATCTACCATAACGGAGCTTGTCTCTTATATCACTCCATGCCGCGGGCTTATCGCCTACTTATGGTACAACGTTAACAGAAGCGAATTGATGGAAGTGATGATCAAATGCAAACGCTTGATTTAACCTAAGTTTTTGAATCACAACCTTACTGGAACAGTCTGTAAAACTCCAGTTTTTATCAGAAAATTGATGAAAAATTTTCCAGGTTTGTTGAATATCTTCCTCAGTCAGATAGTAAATAGTAGCCAAATTACCAGCAAAGAAAGCATTTCCTAAAATCATTGCTCTTTGCCCTTCTCTACGAGTTTTCAAGAGAGTGAGTGTTTCGTCTACTACATAGTCTGTTGTTAATAATGGTTGGGTATTTTGACTAAGCCACTCAGAGGCTTTGCTGTGATCTGAATCTGAAGGAACTACACTGGTAAACCATGCACCTGTATCTACAAAAATCATGATGCGTTTTGCTAAGAGTAGAGAATTTTGTCATGATCTCGACCAGAAAATTTATCATTGTGACTAGCTTCTAAAGGCATAGCTGCTATTTCAGCTAGAATTTCTGCTGGAGTTTTTTCTACAGACTGAGATTCTTTGGTAATAACAATTACTTCAACATGAGTACCTTCTTCTAGTAATATGGGTTCTGTGAGTCGAAGCACCCCTTGTTCATAAATTGCGTGAACGGTTATGGTCATTGCCTATTTCCTCTGAATCACTCTTCTATGATACAAGAGCTACTTACCAATGCGATATCTATTACAGGCTATGCCTACACATAAATTATTTAACTTTAGGAATTATTGACTAGGATTACAGGTATAGAACTAGCTTCTAAAACGGCTTGAGATACAGAACCAATTAGTACATTTTCCCAAGCTTGATGACCACGTTTTCCGATGAGAATTGCAGTAGCTTTATGCTCTTGAGCGATGCGAATAATCTCTTCTGGAACAGCACCATTTACAGTTAAAAACTCATATCTGATATCAGCTAGTAATTGTTGACTTTGCTGTTTGAGTTGTTCAATTTCTTGCTGATTCGGCAAATTCATTACATGCAAAATGATCGCCTCACCGTTACTGCGTCGTGCTAAATCCGCTACCTTGGTTAAAACTGCTGTAGCTAAACCAGAAGTGTCAACTGCTGCTACTAATAAGGTACGCGTCGCCACTGTCACTTTGGTGGGATCAACTTCTCCCCGTTCTAATAACTTAGGTGCAAAGGTCATAGTTGCCCAAGCGCCCAAAGGTGCTGTAACTAAAATTGATAAAGCTGCGATCGCTAAAATTGTCTCACCCCCAGCAATACCTTGAGCCAGGGGAATGGCTCCAATAGCTGCTTGCACTGTGGCTTTGGGTGAATTTCCTGGTAATAAAAATAGTTTTTCGCGCCAATTCCAATTACTACCCAACGTGGAAAGATACCATCCCAGCATTCGACCAACAAGTAAACCAATAGCTAGAATTGCTAAACCGGGTAAGAAAATTTTCTCTAATACTTGCAGTTGAATAGTTGCACCCAATAAAACAAACAAAAAAATCTCAGCAACTATCCACAAACTGTCAAAACCGCCGCGCAATCTTCTAGCTAAAGGTGCATCTAATTCAATTAAGAAAAACCCCATAGACATGGCTGCTAAATAACCAGAAAAGTAAGGCAACCAATGAGCAGCAATGACTAGAAACAAAGCAATACTAGCAGCAATTACAGTATCTTGAACGGCATTTTGAGTCCAATTTTGCTTGACTAACAACACAACTAGCAAACGAGCTGCTAAGTAGCCCAACAGCAATCCCAGAACAATTTGCATGATGATTTGCAATGGTAGCAATTGCAGGGGTGTCAAAGTTAACCCACCAGGAAGAACAATCTGCTCAACTCCGCCATCACCCAAGAAACTCAGCAATAAACTAAATACTAGTAATAACAGCACATCAGATAAAGCACTACCAGTCAAAATTGCATCGGGGATACCTTTAGTTACACCCCAACCTAAACTTTTCAGCCGCAGCATACCAGGGACAATAACAGCTGGAGATTCTGCACCGATGACACAGCCCAAAAGTAACCCAGTGAGAAAATCAAAGTTAAAAATTACCATAGCAGCAAAAGCAATGGCGATCGCTTCGGTAGCTGCTGGTAAAAATCCCAACCTTAATGCTACAGTTCCCTGTTGAGATAGCTTTTCTCTATCTAGCCCTAGTCCAGCTTTCATCAAAATAATCATCACCGCCAATGTTCTTAAATCATCAGCAGCATTTAGGACATCTGGACTAATAACATTAAGCACTTGGGGGCCGAGAAGAATCCCCACTATAATCATGCCAATTAAAGGAGGAGCGCCTAGACGACGGGCAAGTTGACCGACAAAAAAGCCCATCATGAGAATCCACAAGACACTGGCTAACATTTCCAAGTTATTTTAAAGTTTATATCTCAGGCGATCGCGTCAACATCTGTGAACGCTCATGATCCATCAATGTATTTACTATAAATCCTCATCTGTAGAAATTCTATTTGATTTGGAAACATAAATATTGTGAGCAAAGCGCACAGCATCTAAGTTTTGGTGGAATTTGGCCACTCTACGTTACTGATTTTTTTCACATATCATTTATGTTCCCTATAAAATAATGCTTTTATAACTTGGTAAACTATTATCTAATTACATATTGATCGTCTTGATACTAATAACAATATTCAATTATATGGAATGAAAAAAAAATTTTTCGATAAAAAAATAGAACTTTCTATGTTATGCTGCATATAGGAATCAGAAAAGTAAAAGCAGAAAAAGACTTCAAAATAATTGAGATAAGCTCAATAAAGTTTTTTTGCTCTGGTAAATTCACTTCGATTCGTTATCGCTTTTTGTAACGAATAGGTCAAATAAGGCTAGGTAGGATAGTAACTTTCATCACGACTTGAAGTCGATCACAACTTGCCTTGGTATGAGCCGGCAAGAGTTAGCTAACCTAGTTAGCATTACCAGCCAGATGCAATTAAACTTAGAGTCTGGGAAGAAAGACTTTTAGTAAAAATCGGCAATTCAATAGAAATTAGAACAGTTACTGACTTAGTATAAGTGGGAGAAATATTTTCCACCTTGAACTAAGTTATGGCAGGCTTTTCTGCTAGAACGAAAACTTCGAGCAGAGCTGATACTGTTCCACAATATCCAGGAATTTAACCATATTGTCAAACATTACCAAGAAGTTCTTGGCGTCCATAACATAAGCAAAATCTGGAAAATTGTAGTGGCCATTGAGAGTAAATTGCAATGATTGGTTGGTTATGTAGTTCAGGGATGTCATTTACATAAACTGAAATTCCTGTTGTAACTACTCTTAAGGTTTGAGCAACCAATTGGGACACTACAACAACCGATAATGTTTGAGTCAAGCTTTTTTCAGCTGCATCACATGTGCATGTGGTAACACTTGCAATATCTTGTGAGATGCTTCAAAAAAGTGACTTGGCGTCTACGCAACTTCTTGGTAGAGATGCTGTATGGATAAGAACTTGCTGCATAGAATATGCCAACTTCACAACTGGAAAGAAGTAACAGAATTTGCCGTAAATTTACTACTAGTGATGATTTGACTATACCTAACCCAGCCTAAAAGTGAGATAGAAACTTCCAAATCCATCAACAAACAAAATTGTAGGGACACATTAACCATGACTGACGAAAAAATTAGACAAATAGCTTTCTACGGTAAAGGCGGTATTGGTAAATCTACCACCTCTCAAAATACCTTGGCAGCTATGGCAGAAATGGGTCAGCGCATCCTCATCGTCGGTTGTGACCCTAAAGCTGACTCTACCCGTTTAATGCTACACAGTAAAGCCCAAACAAGTGTTCTACAATTGGCTGCTGAAAGAGGCGCTGTAGAAGATATAGAACTACACGAAGTAATGCTAACTGGCTTCCGGGATGTACTTTGTGTTGAATCCGGTGGACCAGAACCCGGTGTAGGTTGTGCAGGTCGTGGTATTATCACCGCCATCAACTTCTTGGAAGAAAACGGTGCTTACCAAGATTTAGATTTCGTATCTTATGACGTACTAGGTGACGTTGTGTGCGGTGGTTTTGCTATGCCTATTCGTGAAGGTAAAGCACAAGAAATCTACATCGTTACTTCTGGTGAAATGATGGCGATGTACGCTGCTAATAACATCGCTCGCGGTGTTCTTAAATATGCTCACACTGGTGGTGTACGTTTAGGCGGTCTAATTTGTAACAGCCGTAACGTTGACCGAGAAGTCGAATTGATTGAAACTCTGGCAAAACGTTTGAACACCCAGATGATTCACTTCGTACCCCGCGACAACATTGTGCAACACGCTGAATTGCGCCGGATGACCGTGAACGAGTACGCACCTGATAGTAATCAAGGTCAGGAATACCGCACATTGGCTAAGAAGATTATCGACAACAAAAATCTTACTATTCCTACACCCATTGAGATGGAAGAACTAGAAGAATTGTTGATTGAATTCGGTATCCTCGAAAGTGAGGAAAATTCTGCAATGTTGATTGGTAAGACTTCTACTGAAGTACCAGTAAATAAATAAGTAATGCTTGGGGGTGGGTGCTACCCACCCCACAAATCTCTAATTCTCAACAGGGGTTTGAGGATTATCTTTAAGACTACTCACACAAAAATTAATGTGGGAGCGGATGGCTCGTTCATAAACTATGGTCTGCTTTGTGCGTACCCCTATAGGTTGATACACCAAGTTAATTTCGGGAAAATCGCACCAAGACATTAAGAAAATATCTTTGGCCGGCGTAATAATTTCATAATTATTCTCTTGTTTTTTCTTTCTAAGTCTACAATTATTTAATTTTAATTTTTGTCTAAATAATGTTTCAAATTCTGGGATTAAATTTGCACTATCTTGCATTGTTTGTACACGTTTAATCGTGCTGCTTAGTTAAACATTATCTTGTGATATTACTAAGTATGACACTTTAGTTACCATCATAGGGTAGTGTATCAGTTAAAGTGGGTATTTGAAAAGTTAAGTATCATATGTTAAATTATTTACTTAAAATTAATCTGTTCTAAGTATTAGAGGGCAATGACCGATAACATAATGATGATTATGGTTAAAGCATTGATTTATGATCACAAAAGTATTCAAAAAAATAAGATAAGCCCGTGTAAGTCTAAATACCACGCCAAATTTTAAGTGGGGAATCCGTACTAAAGATGAGAGGTTCTCTGCACCAATATCTGAGTTTAGCTAGATACAATGAGATTGCGACTTAAGTAATGCTGTTGTCTTAAAACACCAATGCAGCATTAGCGGGAGAGCAAAATTATGACAAATCAAGTGAAAACGACTGCTTTGTTAGCTGCCTTGAGTGGCTTGTTAATTGGCATTAGTTACTGGATAATTGGCGGTACTACTGGCTTAGTCATAGGTATTGGTTTAGCAGCAGTCACAAATCTGTTGTCTTGGTATCAGTCCGATAAAATTGCCCTAAGGGTTTACCGCGCCCGTCCTGTGAGTGAAGCTCAAGCGCCGGGACTTTACCGCATGGTGCAGAGATTGTCTCAACGTGCCAATATTCCAATGCCGGGAGTTTACATTGTTCCTGGGCAGACTGCCAATGCTTTTGCCACAGGACGTGATCCCGAACATGCTGCTGTAGCTGTTACCGAAGGCATTTTGAATATCTTGCCAGAAGATGAATTAGAAGGCGTCATTGCTCACGAACTAACTCATATTATTAACCGCGACACTCTCACACAAGCCGTTGCTGCCACAATCGCCGGGGCTATTTCATTTCTGGGACAAATGGTCAGTTACAGCTTATGGTTTGGTGGTGCAGGATCTCGAAATGGAGATAGAGGTGGCAACCCTTTAGGTATTTTATTAACAGTTATACTTGCACCAATGGCTGCCACAATTATTCAGCTAGCAATCTCGCGCACACGGGAGTTCTCTGCTGATGCTGGTGCTGCTAAATTAACTGGCAATCCCCGGGCTTTAGCCAAGGCATTGCAAAGGTTAGAAGCCACAGCTAAACAACTGCCTTTAGATGCCAACCCAGCTTTTGAGCCGTTATTGATTATTAATCCAATTTCTGGGAAGTTTTTGGGTAATTTGTTCTCTAGTCACCCAGCTACTAAAGCACGAATTGAAGAATTACTGAAAATAGAGCAACAATTGCCTACACAAGTTTATTAACAGATACTTCAGAAGTTTTGTAGTTAAATCAAGGACTAACTATGACAGATAACAACGTTGAATCCACAGTAATAGAAATCAGCCCTCAAACCAACGAAATGGTAGAAGCCGAAATGGTTGGCGAAACTGATGAACTCAAGCGCGAAACCAAAGCATTGATTGAAGCTTTGAAAAGACGCGCTCAAAGCGAAGCAGAATCAGCAGGTACTCTCACCCGTGAAACTTATTTAAATGCTGTGCGTCAAGCTAGAGAAGCCATTGAACGGGAAAAACTCATTGAGCGCGATCGCCTGGAAAACACTTGGGCTAGTATGCAAGAAGAAACAGAGAAAAACTGGCACTTATTAATTAAAGAAATCACAGATTTTAGCGATCGCATCCAAGATGCTGCCAAAGCCGCCTGGGAAGCCTTCAACGCCCCACGTCCCTAAGATTAAGCAAAAAAAACTATCTACATATGCAAGGCACGTAGTGGCTTTTCTCTGGGAAGGCCGCTTACGTGGTTTTTAAATTAATGGAGTCTGTGGAGATTTTCTCCTTTGTATCAACAGGCGATACCTACACTTAATATAGGAATCCGGTTTGATTTTTTAAATTATTTGCGTAGGCTAGGAGTGGGGAGTAGGATTCGCCGTGAGCGTAGCTTCCCGAAGGGTACTAGGGAGTAGGAAAGAAGATTTTTTGAGTATACAGAGTTTTTTCAATAATTAAATAGGAGTCCTATAGCAAACTACGCAAACAGTTCATCCTTGTGGGTTTCATCAGCATCCAAGGTAGGTTTTTGGCGGAAAACAGCCCATGATCAAACCAACTTCTTGGCTTTATCCAGCCTCACCAAATGCCTACAATATGATGAAATGTCCACATAATCCGGAGGAATGCGAACTAAATATGTAATTAAAAGTATCCCTCCAAAACAAAGTCAAGCCTACACATGAAATTTTTGACTAGGCATGTGTTTTCTTACTTTTTCTGTTTAGGATTAATACTATATTTAAGTGTATTTTCCTTCCCTTCTCTCCCGGTTTATTACCAGAAAACTAGCTTACCCAGCACAACAGAAATTCGCGGTGTTTGGTTAACCAATGTTGCTAGTGGTGTACTATTTGTTCCTTGGGGAATTAACCGCGCTCTTAACCAATTATCAGCACTAAATTTTAATACGATTTACCCTGTAGTTTGGAATCGGGGGCATACTTTTTATAAAAGTCATGTAGCGAAAAAAGCTATTGGTTCTGATGCCGAACCGCTACTGAATTTAATGCACGGTGGACAGGATGTTTTAACTAAGATAGTTCAACTAGCTAAACCTCGAAATTTAAGTGTCATACCCTGGTTTGAATATGGGTTTATGACGCCGCCTAATTCAAAATTAGCCAAACGTTATCCTGACTGGTTAACAATGGGGAAAGAAGGAATAAAATCTACCAACGAAATTCCCTTGGAGGAAATCAACGATAACTCCGCGCATCGCCAAGCTTGGTTAAATCCCCTGCATCCAGAGGTTCAAGAGTTTATTTTGGGGCTAATCGTAGAAGTCGTTAGTCGTTACGAAGTGGATGGTATTCAGTTGGACGATCATTTTGGAATGCCAGTCCAGTTGGGTTACGATGCCTTCACCGTAGATCTATATCGGAGAGAACATCAAGGTAAAAGTCCCCCAAATGACCCATTTAACCCTAGATGGATGCGTTGGCGTGCCGACAAAATTACAGCTTTCATGGCAGAGATATCTCAAAGTGTCAAAGCAATTAAACCCAATGCCATCATATCACTGTCTCCCAACTCACAAAGTTTTGCCTACAAATACTATTTACAAGACTGGGAAAGTTGGATCAGAAAAGGTTTAATCGACGAATTGATATTGCAAGTATATCGTAATAACCAAAATAGTTTTATTACTGAACTCGAACAACCAAGCGTCAAGTTTGCTCGGACTCGCATACCTGTGGGTATTGGAATTTTGACAGGAACCTCAAAAACTCCTGTAAAAATCACCCAAATTCAAACGCAAGTACAAACAGTACGCGATCGCTCCTTTCCCGGCATTTCCTTCTTTTATTGGGAAAGTCTCTGGGGTAACATCACACCAGAAGCACCACAGCAACGGCATCAAGTTTTTCAGAAACTGTTTGCCGGCAAAGCTATCAGACCATAAACTTTGCAACTCCCCAACACAACAATATAGTCTAGCAACCTAAAAATTGCTGTATACTGTCGCTGGCGAATGGTATGTCAAAAACATGATACGGCTTTTTGTGACAGTGATTTTGCTAATGTTAATAACAGCTTGTGGCAGTGTTGGACTGCTGCCCACTACCCAGTTAGTACAAAAGGCGATCGCTCTTCAAGTAGAACAAACCCAGCAGCAACTCCAAAAAAAACTGGACTTAGATTTCCAAGGATTTGAAATCAAACACATATCCATCAGCCAAGAACAACCCCTGACCATTCAAAATTTGCCAGCTTTCCGCGTCCTGGGAACCTACGATTTAATTTTTAAGTTACCCACAAGACAGTTGAAACAACTTCAACAACCATTTGAAGTTTACCTGCAAATTCAGCAAGAAGGTAAAACCTGGAGATTACTACGTCCTGAAAAGGACAGCAAAAATACTCAACAGACTTGGCATAGCTATTTAATCTTATAGATATCTATATTCATATATATAGTGTGGGTAACGTCAAAGGCTCTGCCAGCAAAGGGATAGAGGCAGACGAAAAAAAAGTTAGAGAAAAAGCTTGACGAAACCTAAGGGAGTAGATATATTAGATAAGTGCCAAAGCGAAAGCCGCCGCACCTGAACCGT